>JAQBZS010000523.1 GCA_027622115.1 Planctomycetota bacterium
CCGAGGATTCCGATAAGCGGAACGAAGCACCCATCATCCAAATCTACACGGAAGAGCAGCGTCAGAATCGAACCGCGTGGCAGCAGCAAGTCGCCCAACTCGAACAGACGCTCGTCACGCCGACTCCGGAATTGGTCAAGGAGCAACGGGACTGGGAAGCGACATTCGGTGTTGAACCGAAGTGGACGGCGCTGGTCGCCAAGTCGCTCAAGGCGAAGAACGGAGCGAAACTCGGCGTCGGTGCGGACGGTGTCGTCTCGGCCACGAAGAGTCAGCAGACCGAGAGTTTCACGCTGACGACTCCCATCGCTGCCACCAAGCTGACGGGGTTGCAGTTGGAGTCATTGCCTGCGGATTCGCTTCCGGGAAAGGGGGCGGGTTTCGGTGGCGGAAACTTTGTGGTGTCCCGCGTGTCGGCTGCACTACTGCCGCCCGAGGGGACTCGGCAGGTCGGTCGTTACTTGCGAATCGAACTGCCGGGCAAGGCGAAAATGCTGTCGCTGGCGGAAGTTCAAGTCTTCAACAGCTCGCAAAACGTGGCACTCAAGGGTCAAGCCTCGCAAAGTTCGACGGGCTTCGAGGGACCGGCCAAATTGGCGATCGACGGCAACACCGACGGGCATTACACCAACGCCAAGTCCACCACGCACACAGTGCAATCAGACAACCCTTGGTGGGAAGTGGACCTCAAAACGGTGCAGCCGATTGACCGCGTCTTGGTGTGGAACCGGACGGACAGCAATCTGCAATCGCGGCTCGACGGCTTCTCGATCCAAGTCCTTGATGAATTGCGTGACGTGGTGTGGGAGCAACGCGTCGCCAAGGCGCCGCAAGCCAGCGCCGAGTTCATGTTGAGTGCCGTTCGCAGCGTCACGTTTTCAACGGCGTTCGCCGATCATGCTCAGGCGAACTTTCCAGCATCTTCCGTGATTGACAATCTCGACCCGGCAACCAAGGGCTGGTCCGTCGGCGGGCAAGTCGAGCGTCCGCATCAATTGACGCTGGTGGCCAAGTCGCCGGTCGATATCCCGGCTGGATCGAAGCTCGAAGTCACGATCGATCAACTTTCCAAGAACGAGTTTCACACGCTGGGACGATTTCGCATCTCGACCACCGCCGACACTTCAATCGCATCGTTCGCCCGGACGCCGTCGGACATCTTGGCGATCTTGAAAACGGCGGTCGCGAAACGCACGGAGGAACAATCCAAGAAGCTGGCGACGTATTTCATGGGCAACGTGTCGACCGCTCTCAAGGCGGATCGCGACCAATTGGCCAAACTGAAGAAACAACTCGCCGACCTCAAGCCGGCGACATCGGTACCGGTAATGCGTGAACTGGCCAAGGCCCAGCGTCGCGAGACCAAGATTCAACTTCGCGGCAATTATCAGACCACGACCGACGCCGTGACGGAAGGACTGCCGGCCGCGTTGCATGGCGTTCCGGAAGGCGCTCCAATGAATCGGCTGACGTTGGCGAAGTGGCTGGTCAGCCCCGAGAACCCGCTGACTGCGCGGGTCATCGCCAATCGTTATTGGGAGTCGATTTTTGGAATCGGCATCGTCAGCACGAGCGAAGAATTCGGGACGCAAGGCGCGTTGCCGTTTCATCCCGAGTTACTCGATTGGTTGGCGACGGAACTGGTTGCCGGCAAATGGGACACCAAGGCGTTTATCAAACTGCTCGTGACTTCCGCTGCGTATCGGCAGTCAACTCGCGTGACGGACAATCTGTTGGAAATCGATCCGTATAACCGTCTGCTTGCACGCGGCCCGAGGTTTCGGTTGTCGGCCGAGATGATTCGTGATCAAGCTTTGTCCGTGGCGGGGTTGCTCAGCAAGAAAATGTACGGCCCGCCGGTACGACCTCCCCAACCCAACATGGGTGTGACCGCCGCGTTCGGCAGCAGCATCGACTGGGCCACAAGCGGCGGCGAGGACAAGTACCGTCGCGGTCTCTATACGACGTGGCGGCGATCCAATCCCTACCCGTCGATGATCGCCTTCGACGCCACGAACCGCGAAGTTTGTACGGTTCGCCGAGACCGCACGAACACGCCGTTGCAAGCGTTCGTGACGCTCAACGATCCGGTTTTCGTGGAAGCGGCTCAGGCGCTGGGACGACAAATCGCGGCATTCAAGGGAACAATGCCGGAACAAGTTTCGTTCGGTTTTCAGAGATGCTTGGCTCGACCACCCACGAATCAAGAACGCGATCGATTGGTGGCTTTGTACAATACAGTCCGAGCGTCGTTCGCCAAGGATCCCGCAGCGGCCATGAAGTTTGCCACCATTCCGATCGGAGCCGTACCGCAGGGGGCCGATGCCGTCGACTTGGCGGCTTGGACTTTGGTCGGAAACGTCCTGCTGAATCTGGACGAGATGTTCATGAAGCGTTGATGCCCCCAACCCGGCGTGCAACCGCGAGCCTTGAGCCGCCGGCCGACAAACTCACCCATTCACGCGAGAGACAAACAGATGACTCCGCAACTTCAAAACCTACAGCTTCAGACACGTCGGCATTTTCTCAAGAACTCGCAACTCGGACTCGGCGGAATCGCGCTCGGCTCCATGTTGGCGGATTCCTCGACGGCCGCGCCGAAGGTCATCGACCCGCTGGCAGAAAGGCCACCGCACTTCGCGCCCAAGGCCAAGCGAGTCATTTATCTGCATATGACTGGTTCGCCGCCGAATCTCGACATTTGGGATCACAAGCCGGAACTCGTCAAACGATCCGGCCAGGATTGCCCGGATGAATTCATCAAGGGTCGACGCTTTGCGTTCACGTCGGGCGTGCCGAAACTGATGGGCACACCTCGGAAATTCGCACAGCGCGGTAAGTCGGGCGTGTGGATGTCGGACGCCGTTCCGAAGCTGCACGAAGTGGCCGACGAGATGTGCGTGATCCATTCGATGAACACGGATCAATTCAATCACGCACCCGCCGAACTGTTGATCTACACGGGATCGCCACGTTCCGGTCGCCCGTCGATGGGTTCGTGGGTGACGTACGGCCTGGGCACGGAAAACCAAGACTTGCCGGGATTCGTGGTGCTGATTTCCAGCGGCACGCAACCGAACGGCGGAGGAAAATCGTACGGCAGTGGTTTTCTGCCGTCGGTGTATCAAGGCGTGCAATGCCGCAGCAAAGGCGATCCCGTGCTGTACGTCTCCGATCCCGACGGAGTCAATCGAGACATGCGGCGGTTGAGTCTGGACGCGTTGCGGGATCTCAATCAGATTCAGGCCACGGAACTCGGCCATCCGGAAACGCTGACCCGCATCGCGCAGTATGAACTTGCCTACCGCATGCAGGTCTCGGTGCCCGAAGTCATGGACATCACCAAAGAGCCCAAGCATGTGCAGGAGGCCTACGGAGCCAAGCCGGGCGAATCGAGCTTTGCGAACAATTGTCTGCTCGCGCGTCGGCTGGCGGAACAGGGAGTCCGTTTCGTGCAACTGTTTGATTGGGGTTGGGACTTCCACGGCACGGGCGAAGGAACCGGTCTTGAAAGCGGTTTGACGGACAAGTGCGCCACGATGGACAAACCGATCGCCGCGCTGATCAAGGATCTCAAACAGCGAGACATGCTCAAGGACACGCTGATCGTGTGGGGCGGCGAATTCGGTCGCACACCGTTTCGAGAGGGCCGCACGGCCAAGAGCAAGGTGCTGGGACGCGACCACTATCCGGATTGCTTTTCCATGTGGATGGCGGGTGGCGGCGTGAAGGGCGGCATGGAATACGGCAAGACCGACGAGCTTGGTTTCGGCGTTGTGGAAAACAAGGTCCACATCCACGACTTACAGGCGACCATTATGCACCTGCTGGGATTCGACCACGAAAAACTCACCTTCCGTTTCCAAGGGCGAGACTACCGACTGACCGATGTGCATGGGCAAGTCGTCAAAGGCGTGCTTGCGTAATGGTTAGCCGCTCACTATCAACACATCGTATTCTTCACCCATGACAACGTCCACGATCTCGGGGAACAGAGCCCTTGATAAGGTGGGTGCTATCGACAGTCATGGGACATCGACCATCACGTCCAGCACGATTGTGAAGAACACGGGCGATACTGCCAGTTTCGCCGGACTGCATCGAGCCGCAGGTACTGTCACTCTGACGAATTCCATTGTGGCCGCCGCATCGGACCGGCCCGGCGTCAAAGTGGCGGCCGCGGATGCCGATGGTTTGGCGGACGTCATCGTGACGCCGGCCACGGGCGACGGCCCAGCGATCGCATTCGACGCCCGAGACGGCTCGAGGATTGATCAGGCCCGAATTGTATCTCAGATTATATCACGCCGTTTTCGGCCGGAATCGTATCACGCAAAAAACCTCGCAAGTCGTTGACCTGCAAGGCTTTAAGAAATCGGGGTGACAGGACGGCTATTGAACTTTTTTCGGGCTCGTTTGGCGATTGGACGAAGTCGTTAATTGAAATTGCCCAAGCGCTTGCGTCTTGAGGGCCGAAACTGGCGTGTGAAAGTGACCCGGGTCGATCGCCTGATTTTGAGCCGTTTGCGGAAGTCACGGCGAAGTGGAGAACACATATGCCTCACGGCTCTTCCCGAATGCGTCGGCACATCTCATTGCCGTTCAACTTCGGTGCTCCACCCTCCTTCAGATTGCTACACGCCGGACCTAGTTCGGCCAATTCTCGTAACCGTTCGAAATCCCGGATCGGCGGTTCGCCGAAGTGACGCTTGTATTCATGCTGCCGGAGTCTCACCGACGCAAACATCGCCGGCCACGATCCTAAAAGGTCGATCTGTATGTGTGGGGCGCGGGACGTTGTATTGGCTGCCCTCGGGGCGAGATTGCTCGATGGAGACTGCCTTCTTCGGGGCTGCCGGTTGGCAACGACGGCGAGCGGGCACCAAGTTTCCGTACTTGGAGTTGCGGCCTTGAATCGACAATAAAGTGGGGATGCGGACAACTAACGTCGCGTCGAGCACGCAATCCTGTTTTTGCAGTCTTCCGGGATTCATTGGCGCAATCGTCTCCGTGTCCGATAATCGGACCTCAATGGATGAAACGTCGCTTAGCTTGCTTACCCGTCTCCGTCGCTCACCCGAATCCGAATCATGGAATCGGCTTGTTGAATTGTATGCGCCTCTGATCCGTACGTGGCTGCGAAAGTACGACATCCAATTAGGCGATGTCGACGACTTAGTCCAAGAGGTGTTACTGGCTGTATCGAAGGATCTCGGCAAATTCGATCACGGTGGCCAGCCAGGTGCCTTTCGAGGGTGGCTCAAGGCAATTCTGGTCAATCGACTGCGCAACTTCTGGCGAGCACGAGAGCGGCGTCCGCAAGCGCGAGCTGATTCCGATATCGCCGAAAGGCTGGCACAACTTGATGACCCAGCCAGCGAAATGAGCCAAATCTGGAACCGTCAACACGACCAGTACGTGCTTCGGCAGCTGCTGGCCCTGGCCGAACCTCATTTCGCCCCCAGCACCTGGAAGGCGTTTTATCTGGTGACCCTGGAAGGCAAACGAGCAGACGAGGTCGCCGAGCAATTGGAGATTTCGGTGAATGCGGTATTCATCGCCAAGTCTCGTGTTTTGAACCGGTTACGGCAAGAAGCTGACGGGCTGGTGGAATCTTCTTCGGGATTTATTGCCAAGAGCTGAAAGAACTTCTCTGGATCGGCTCTTGGTAGATAGCGGCGCGACACTTGACTCGCCAATTCAACGTCCTTCCGGGAGCCTTTCCATGCCCGAGCCAACGACCCACCCAAGCCCAGAGGAATTGAACTCTTTCTCCGCCATGGGCTTGGGG
>JAQBZS010000524.1 GCA_027622115.1 Planctomycetota bacterium
GAAACCTGCGCCAAAGAATTCGTCAGTCAAGAGCGAATTTTCAACACCCTAGGCTGGAGAGGACGCTCATGCCAGTCTTGCTCGCGCACGTGACCGCTCTTCCTAGCCTAGATGTAATTAAATGATTCGTTGACTTATCCGACTCGGTTCCACAAAGTACATGTGTCCTCGGCAAACCATCAGGCGAAGAAATGAAGCTAAGTCGGCGAATGGGGCCATCCCCGGCAGAACTCCTTACGCATCTGTCGATCGTTGCTGCGCTGGTGGGTGGGTGGACGTGGCTCGTCAAGGTTAACAACTTGAATGATGTAATTCATGCTGTCGGCATTTTGGTGGCATGCTTTGTCGATTTGCTCTGGATGCTGAGGCTTAATGCTGATCACTGGCTCGCGAAACGGATCGTCAAAGTAGCATTGGAAAAGTGTGAATCTGAGTTGATGTACATGTCCAGGGAGATGCTTGAAGAAGCAGGTGAGAAATACGTCCGAGCGGCTCGGCACTTTGAGGGCGGTCTCAAAATATTCCTAGAAAACTCGAACACTCGCCGCCGATTGGACGAGAATCTGCTGAAAGAGATCGACCCTTCCGACGCCGCTTGCCTACGCGAGCGGTTTTCAATAATCAAAGACCGAGTTAAAGAAACTTGTCAGGAAGCGTTAAGAAGAGTGGCGGCGGTCGGAAACAACAATGAAGTAGCCAAAGCGGCCATCCACGATGCTGGCCGAATCGTTCGAGTCGCGGCGGAGCAAGTCAAGACGGCACACGAAATGCTGACTTGATGTTTTGGACGGGATTCTGGAAAAGACTGAAGTTAAGGATGACAAACGGAAATGCCGAAAAGTAGGGTTGAGACTTCGAGTTCCCAAAGTTCCGAGGCTGCGATCGTGATTATTCCTAAAGATGTGGATGCTGCAATTGGCTCTGCCGTCCGCGCGACCGCGACACTCGCGGAGCACGCCAGCCACGACACAGCGCACGACGCGTGTTTCGAATTGCGAGAAGCCACTCAGATCTTCTTTTTCGCGTTTGGTGATTATGGAGAACACGCATCGACGAAAACTCAAGAGTTACAAGATGCGTTAGTCAGGGCAAAGACCGAACTTGCTCGCGCCTGTGAGTCAGAACTCGCAAATGACCCGCTTGTCGCAAAGTATCTCCGCTCCGTCCGCTGGAGATGTGAGTTTGTCGATGCACTGGTGTCTCGGAAACCGAAGCTCGTCCGAGAGTTGCTTGAGATGAAACCCGAGCAATAGTCCATCTGCCGCGACAATAAGCAGCTGAATTCGTATTCCGGCAATTTGGCCGTGTTCCGCCTCGACGCGCGGCAAGTTCTTTCGAGTTCGACTCGAAGGGAATCATCGCAACTCCGCATGGGCACGCACCGCACCAACAGTTGCTGATTCGGAATCGGCACGCGGGCCTTGCTTGACGGTCACACGTCGGCCAACGTGCCGGTGCTATCAGCGAATTTGTTGGTCTCGACGCCGAGACGCTGCAGCATGGTGACGAAAAGATTCGACAGCGGGATGTCCTCGTGCGTCACCTCTTGCTGCCACGGTTCCCGACCACCGTTCCAGGGGCCGCCTTGCGGATTGGCGCCCGCGTGATTGAAGTACTGCCCGTGCTTGAACCCCATGTTCTTGCCGCCGACCAAGATTAATGGATAGTTGCGCGACAGGTGGAAGGCGCTCGACGCCGAGCCGAACAGGAGCAGTGTGTTGTCCAACATGTTGCCATGTCCGCCGGGTTCGGCAGTCGCCTTCAGCTTGCCCGCAAAGCGTTCGAATTCTTCGCTGAGGAATCGACAATAGGTGCCGAAGTTCTTCCAACCGCCGGGATTTTTCGTTTCGTGCGACAATTGATGCGTCAGGTTGAATCCGACTGCCCGCGCGAGGTAGTCGCTGGCACCGATCCCGTTTTCTCGCCCGAGCTGGTATGTCGCGACTCGCGTGGAATCGGTTTTGAACGCGAGGTAAATCAGTTCAAACATCGTCTGAAGATACACGCGTGGATCGTTCGGGGTGATGTCGAGTTTCAGGTGATCGACTCCAACTGTCGGAAGCGGAATGTTGATCCAACGTTTCGCTTTCTCGACTTTGATCTCGGTGTCACGCACCGACTGGAGATACTCATCCAGCGTCTTCCGATCGTGCGTGGACAGCGTCTTCCGCAACGAGCGTGCATCGGCCAGAAGATCGTCCAGCGCGCTTTGACTCAGCGCCAGTCGCCGCGCCGCATCGTCATCGCTCTTGACAAACAGCATGTCGAAGATGCGCTTCGGCCTGTGTTCCGCCGGGATGGCTCGACCGCTGCGATTAAACGACACGGTGTGCGCGCCGCGCGGAGTTCCAGTGCCTCCATCGGTAGACATAACCAGTGACGAAAACCGAGTCTGATCGCCGACGTGAGCCGCAAATTCTTGATCAAGCGAGATGGAGTTCCGGTACTCTCCCGAAGGCCCGGTGGAAGCTCCGGTGAGAAACTGATCGGCATTCGAATGGCCGTGGATGCTCCGCACCGCTGGATGCGATAAGCCGGACAAAATCGTCAAGTCCTGGCGCAGCGGTTCCAGCGGTTCCAGGCATTTCGTAAACGTGAATTTCTTTCCATTCCCATGCGGAAACCAAGCCCAATCCTTGTGAGCCGGATCCTTGGCCAGCGGCATCGGCACTCCATCGGGCATGTAGAAACAGGCGAGGCGTTTCCGTTCAGCCGGCTGTTCGGCGGAAGCTGCGAACTTGGTCAACGACTCGAACCACGGCAGTGCGAGCGCGACTCCGGAACCGCGAAGAAATCTCCGACGGTCGACTGATGAGAGATTCGTATTCATGAGTCATGTCTTTCTTGAGACGACGAAGCAACCGCGTCTGTAGGACCAACAGTATGTGGATTCTCGCTCATTTTAGGAATATCGAGCGAGTGATGGCCGGGGTTGGAGCGACCGCGTGTAATACGGCCAGCCGCATTAGCTCGCCGGATCACGCATTGTCAGCCCCACGCGATGGCGATCGCGATCGATGCTCAGCACCCACACCTTGATCACGTCCCCGATGGACACGATTTCGTGCGGCGACGCCACGAAGCGGTTGGCCATCTGGCTGATGTGGACCAGGCCGCTGTCCTTGATGCCGATATCCACGAACGCTCCGAAGTCCACGACATTCAGCACCGTGCCGTTCAACGGCATGCCCTCGTGCAGATCGTCCAGCTTCATCACTCCCTGCTTGAACACCGGTCCGGGCAGATTCGTGCGCGGATCTCGTCCGGGTCGACTTAGATCGTTCAGAATGTCGTCCAACGTCGGCAAACCGAGGCCCACCGATTCCGCCAGTGTTTTTCGATCAAATTCGGCGGCCTTCGTTTGCAAGAGTTCGCGACTGACTGGATCTCCGAGCACCTGCGACGGGGCCAGGTCGAGCTGCTTCAGAATTCGACGCGTGGCTTGATAACTCTCAGGATGGATCCACGTCGAGTCGAGCGGTTGGTCTCCGTCCTTGATCCTGAGAAAACCGGCAGCTTGCGTGAATTTGGTTTTTCCCAAGCCCGGAACTTCCAGCAATTGTTGACGGTTCTTGAAGCGACCGACTTCATTTCTCCAGTCGACCACCTGCCGAGCCGTCTTCTGATTCAAGCCCGAGACGTACCGCAACAGCGATGCGCTGGCGGTATTCAAGTTGACACCCACGAAGTTCACGCACGACGAAATCACTTGGTCCAAAGACTCTTGCAACCGCTTGGCATTCACATCGTGTTGATACATGCCCACACCCAAATGCTGCGGCTCGATCTTGACCAATTCGCTGAGCGGATCTTGCAACCGGCGACCGATCGAGATTGTGCCGCGCACGGTGGCATCGAGATCCGGGAATTCGTCGCCGGCGATGGGACTTGCGGAATAGATGCTGGCCCCGGATTCATTCACAATGACATACCGGCAATCAAGCGAGTGTTCGTCAATCGTCGCTGCAACCAACTCTTCCGTTTCTCGACATGCCGTCCCGTTTCCGATGGCGATCAACGGGATTTCGAATCGCCGCAACAATTCCACGAGCTTTCCGCGTGTCTCAACGATCTTCTCCGCGGAACCGATGATGTAGATCACGTCGTGATGCAGGCACTTGCCGGTTTCGCTCAAGACGGCGACCTTGCAGCCCGTGCGAAACCCAGGATCGATCGCCAGCACGCGTTGACCGTCGAGCGGTGGTTGCATCAACAACGCTCTCAAGTTTTGGGCGAAGACTTCCACGGCATGGGTTTCCGCGCGGTCCGTCATGTCGCGGCGGATTTCTCGATCGAGACTTGGCTGAATCAAGCGATTCAAGGCGTCCGAGATGCAGTCGCTCAAGAAGTCCAGGAAGCGGTGATGACGCAAGCGGTAATGTCCTTGCACCATGCGTTCCGCGCGTTCTCCATCCCAATCGAGTTTGACGCGCAACGCGCCGGCTTTCTCGCCGCGATTGATGGCCATCGCACGATGCGGCGGAAGTCGAGCCACTCGTTCCGAGTAGTCGAAATAGTCTTGATACTCGAGACCGTTTTCTCGCCCGTCCTTGGTGGCGACGACCACGAGCTGCCCGGTTTGCTGAGCAATCTCGCGAGCCTTCTCACGGATCTCGGCGTCTTCACTGATCCGTTCGGCCAAGATGTCGCTGGCACCGCGAAGCACTTCGTCGGTCGTTGGCAATTCCTGGTCCGGATTCACATACGAGCGAGCGACCGTGTCGAGTGAATTGATCGCACGGTCTTCGGACCAAATCGCATCGGCCAGTGGTTCCAAACCGCGTTCTCGCGCGGCCATGGCGCGCGAGCGACGTTTCGGTTTGAACGGCAAATAAAGGTCTTCGAGTCGCTTCAGCGAATCCGCGCCGACAATGGCGTGGCGAAGTTCGACCGTAAGTTTCCCCTGGCCTTCAATGCTGCGGAGGATCGCGTTCGCTCGATCAGCGAGTTGCCGAAAGTTTGCAACTTGCTCTTCAACGGCGCGAATCTGCTCTTCGTTGAGGTTGCCCGTCCGTTCCTTCCGATAGCGAGTAATGAACGGGACGGTATTTCCTTCATCCAGCAGCGCCACCACGCCTTGAACGTGCGACAAATTCAGTTGGATGTTTGCCGCCACGAGAGCCAGATCGACGGTGACGGGATTCTCAAGCTGAGTCGTCATGTTGCGATTTTACATCCTTGCGAGCACGGATTTCGAGTTCGGCGATTGACGCCGCTTGGGCATTCGGAAGTCGCGGTTAATCGAATTCTGGCTTAAAGCTGCATGTTTTGAGACAAGGCTGTTTCAACGGCTCCGTTCGTGCGGAAGCCGTACGATTTTCTGGTGTCGGTTTTACTTTGTTGCCAAATCCCTCGACAACTTCAGTGCGGAGCCAAACTAACAGAAGCTGACGAGTCGGCACGAGTCACGGACGCCGCTGCCGCCTCAAGGTATGTGGCGATTTGCGCGGATCGTCCGCACACCGGGTATCAGCGCGATGGCTCTCAATTCAGCTGGTAGAGCCCGAACGGCAATCGCCCCTGCTGATTGCAGGATATTCATCGATCCAGGGACGACCGCTTCTACCTGATGGGCCACGCGCTCCAATTCGGCCGCTCGGTTTCCTGGCTCGCTCACGATCTCGCGAGGCGAACGGCGAATTCCCGTGTGCGCGATCAACACTTGGCGTCGAGGCAACCTAGCTTCCACAATGAATTCGCGCGGATCGTGGAACCATTCGTCGAATTCCTCGGTGAGGATCAGCTTAGCATCGATGGTGGATTTTTCGTTCATGGCCGATACTCAATAG
>JAQBZS010000525.1 GCA_027622115.1 Planctomycetota bacterium
AACGACCGCCAAGTCTGAAATTCGTAAGCCAGACCCCGATCCCCCCAAATGTGACAAACTCGAACTTAGACCGGCAAGCCCTTTTCGCGACGGATGCGCTGTACTTGTTCCATGACCGAATCGATCAACGTGCTGTTGCGACTGATGGCTTGGTACTCAATTCCACTGACGAGGCCATTCACGACAACCGTTGTCACGCCGAGATAGAAGTGAATGGTGGCTCCGGTGAGCACCCCCCAGCCGCGGAAGCCGACGGTACCCGAAGGATCGATGGCCGCCCCGCAGGCGCCCGTCGCGATCAGCAGCAACAGGCAAAACACCATCGACGGCAGCGTGCGGTATTTCAATTCGCGATTGGCCACACTCCACTGATCGCCCAATCGATAGGCTGCGGATGTTTCTTCCAACCAGCGACCGGTGCCCATGAAATACGTAAGCATGATCGCATGCACGAGTGCCGTGAAGATCAGCGCTCCTAACGACATCAGTCGATGCAGCGACATCGACCGCCGAATAGACTCATCCGCGGAACGGGGGTCGCCGGCGGTCCAGCCCAAAACGAATGCCGCAACGAGTAACCCGATACTCAGCAAGGCCAGCGTCAGAAAAATACGTTTCACGATGAAAACAACTCGCTAATCGGTTCGGCCTTGTTGGCGACCGTGAACGGTCGGCGAGATGCCGACTTTACAATCTGCTTCAACGGTAGGCCGAGCGCCGTGGCGATCGTGGCGTTGAAATTGGCCGGTTCGATCAATCCCTCGGCGACTTCTGCGCCCTTGGCGTCCGTTGCTCCGTGAACACAACCGCTGCGAACTCCGCCACCCGCCAGCAGCCCGCTGAACGCCTTGGGATAGTGGTCTCGCCCGGCGTTTTGGTTGATCGTCGGTGTGCGACCAAATTCCGTCGCCAAAACGACCAGCGTTTCTTTGAGCAGACCGCGATTCGATAAGTCGTCCAGCAACGTGGCCAAGGCTCGGTCGAGGATCTCGGTTCGTTCGGGGACTCGCACGAAATTGCTTTGGTGCGTGTCCCAACCGCCCAACGTCACTTCCACGAAACGAACGTCGTTTTCAACCAGCCGACGAGCCAACAAGCAACCTTGACCGAACGGGTCATCGCCGTACGCGTTACGAGTCGCTTCCGATTCGCGGTAGATATTGAACGCTTCCAACTCCTGACTGCTCATCAAACGAATCGCGTCATCGTAGGCATCGGTGTAAGACCGCACCTGCTTTTGGTTGAACCGCGTTCGGAACTCGGAATCGAGTTGACCGGACAGACCGATTCGCTTGTCGAACTGTTGCTGAGTCGTACAGCGAAGTTGGCTGTTTTGCAGGCCGGCCGCCGGGTCGCCGATTGGCAGTGGCGAAAACTCGGCCTCCATGAATCCCGCACCCGGATGCCGACTGTCACCGCCAATTCGCACATTCCCCGGCAACGACTGATTCTTGCGGCCCGAGAGCTTTAAGACCCAGGCTCCCATCGACGGATGGCGAATCGTGCCGCGTTGCGTATAGCTCGTCCGCATCAAGTATTGCCCGCGATCGTGAGCACCCTGCGTGGAACTCAACGAACGAACGATCGCGATCTTGTCCGCCTGCCTAGCGAGCTGCGGCAGATATTCGCTGATACGAATCCCACCGGCGCTCGTGTCGATTGCTCGAACGGGGCCACCGGTTTCCGTTCCCGGTTTGGGATCCAGCGTGTCGAGATGCGTCATCCCACCGCTCATGTACAAGTAGATGACATTCTTAGCAGTGCCCTTCACGGACGTCATGCCGTCCGCTGGTTTCTCTTTTCCGAGCAAACTGCCGCCGACCAGCGGCAACAGTCCAACGCCGAGAAACGTCTTGGCCGCGTAGGCTGCAAACTCGCGTCGAGAAACATCGTCGAGTTGACTTAGGAGTGAACGACTCATTTTATGCCTCGTTAGTTATGCAGGTTGATGTTTTCTTTAGACGTTGAAATCTTGGTTGCGACAGTTCGCTATTGCACGAACATGAACTGTCGAGTGTTCAGCAACGCCCACACCACATCGGCGATGCCGCGCGGTCCGTTCTCGATTTCCGCCCGTGTTAATTCACGTTCACGTTCCGTCGGACGGCGGCCCAGAATGCTGATAAACACGACATCCAATTTCTCGCCCGGTTCTTCGGCGGAGTTCAGGTTCTTTGTCAGCATGGAACTGGAATGCAACAGTTGAGAAAATATGGGACCGTTCAGCAGCGTCAGGATTTGCGGCACGTTGGCTTCGGTGTTGGCATTTTCAATGGTTTCGCGATCCGACTGGCCAAATTGACGCAAGAAATGGCCGGGACGCGCGGGAGACTCCGTCTCCGAGGCTCGGACCAAATCACGTGAAAACCGCGCCCATCGCGGATCGGTGTCTCGCGCTGATTGACGAGCTTGTTCACGCTGCTTGGCCATCATCGCCATGCCTTCCGGTCCCAAAACTTTGGCGCGGAGATCGTTGACTTCCTTGCGAAACTTGGCGACCGCGACTCGATCATTCGTCCGCGTCGCGACTCGCAGTTGCTTCTGCAAATCTTGCGATTGCTGATAGAACTCCATTTGTCGAACGCGGACTTTGGAACTCTGTTCGGCCATGGCCAGGATCTCTTTCATATCCTTATCGACGAGTTCCGCGCCATTGGCATAGCGACCGTAATCCCGTGTCAGTCCTTTTCGTTCGTCCACATCTTGAATGACGAGGGTCAGCAGCGAATCCCATAACTGTTCCGCCGTCATGCGAACCAGCACCGGACCCGGGAAGTGATACGACTCGCCGTCCTCCAGTTCCGCATCCGAGACTTGCCGTTGGTAAGTTTTGGTGTTGTAGATGATTCGGAAGTACTGCTTGACGTCGTATTTCAGATCGGTCAGTTGCCCAACCAGATACTTCATGAGCGCGGGATTCGAGGGTTCGATGCCATCCTTAAAATCGTCCACGGGCTCAATCAGTCCGACGCCCAAGGCTCGCTTCCACAATCGATTGGCGATCACCGTGGTAAACCGTGGGTTCTTCGGCGACGTCATCCAGTTGGCATAAATCTCTTTCCGACTGGCACCCGCCGGCACCTTGACGTCGTCGCCGAAGATCGTGGACGGCTGCACGGGAGATTTCGGTTTGGCGTCGTCGTATTGATAGTCATGTGGCAGCGTCAGCCGACGGTCCGTTTCGTGCGCTCGATACGCCAGTGGTTGCAAGATTTGGCCGGCGGCTCGAAGCACCTCGCGATCCACGTCTCCACTGCGACGCATACGACTCAATTCCATTGATTTCGGCGAGCGCCGATCACGCGTCTCAACTCCGTAACTGAATGCCGCCAGTTCGAAATACTCCCGTTGGGTCCACGAGTCGTACGGGTGGTTGTGGCATTGCGCACAGACAAGCTGTGTCCCTAAAAACACTTGCGCGGTGTTCGACATGTGGTCGAGCGGCATACCGGTGTCACGGAGATAATATCCGGCCGCGCCGTTGTCCCACGTATAACCTTCGGCAGTAATCAACTCGCGGACGAAGACATCGAACGGCTTGTTGTCGCGGACGGACTGCTTGACGAATTCGATGTAAGGCTGCGCCGGTGCGTAGCGCATCCGCGATTGAATCCGCAACAGGTCGGCGAAGTAATTGAACTGATGGCTGACATAGCCTTCGCTGTCGAGCAGCGTGTCGATGAGTCGGGCTCGCTTGTCAGCCTGTTTGGACGACAGGAATTCTTGAGCCTCACCGTGGGAGGGGATGCGGCCAATGACGTTCAAATAAATCCGACGAAGAAAGACTTCGTCAGTCGCCGGCGAGTTTGGTTGAATTCTGTGTTTTGCGTACCCGGCTTCTACGAGTTCGTCGACTCTGCGGCTGGCCCGTTGGATTTGTGCGAATGGTATCGACGCGACGGATACCGACAACTTGGTTTCGGCCGCCCAAGACGAGCCGGTTGGATCGTTCAGGACGATTCCGCAGAGCATGGCCAGACATAAAGCAATTCGAGTCATTCGCATAACCGTGGCCTCTGAATCAGGGACGAGACGAGTGCGTTGTTTGGCGATCATACCCCCTTCCAAATCCCGGCGGAATGGAGTTCGCCCGCGACCGCTCGGGACAATGGTCCCAAGCTACGGTCGAGTCGGTAGGTTTGCGATTGCGACTTGCTAATATGGAGCCGTTCGTGTTGGCACAACAATGGTCCGAAAAACAGGTGGTTTGCGAATTGGAGATATCGGATGACAGCGTTTGACTCACACTCGCGGCGTGCGTTTCTGGAACAAGCCGGTTTAGGCTGCGGTTCACTGGCGTTGACGGCGATGCTCGCGAAAGAGGGCATCGTGTCCGCCGATTCGAAATCCGTGAATCCTCTGGCTCCGCGAGACTCGCATTTTACCGGCAAGGCGAAGTCCGTCATCTGGCTGTTTCAAACCGGCAGCCCGTCGCAAGTCGACACGTTCGACTACAAGCCGGAACTCGGCAAACAAGACGGCAAGCAGTTGGATGGAGCCGACCCGAAGACGGGTTTCTTCACCACCAGCGGCAAGTGTTTGAAGTCGCCGTTCAAGTTTTCGCAGCACGGGGAATCCGGCGCGTGGACGTCCGAAATCTTTCCCAACATCTCGAAGCACGTGGACGACATCGCGTTCATCTATTCGTGCTATTCGCAATCGAACAACCACACACCGGCAATGCTGGAATTGAACTCGGGCATGATCCGGCAAGGGTTTCCCAGCATGGGTTCGTGGCTGACGTACGGTCTCGGCAGCGAAAACACGAACTTGCCGGCCTATGTCGTGATGCACGGCACCAAGCCGCGCGGCGGCGACCCGGTGTGGTCGTCGGGCTATTTGCCGTCGGTCTATCAAGCCACGGCGCTCGATCCTCGGAAACCAAGACCCGTGGACAACCTCGAACCGCCCGCCGAACTGCAAGGCCCGCAGCAGCGGAGTCTGCTCAACGCGCTCAAGTCCGCGAACCGCCGGCACGCCGAATCTCGTCCGTTCGACCGAGACTTGAACGCGCGGCTGGAATCCTTCGAACTCGCGTTCCGCATGCAGACTGCTGCACCGGAAGCGTTTGATGTTTCGAAAGAACCCAAGCACATCCAGGAGGCCTACGGCCTGAACCGCAACGAATGCAAGGACTTCGGCAAGCAGTGTTTGACCGCGCGGCGGCTCGTCGAGCGCGGCGTCCGCTTCGTCCAAGTCTTCGCGTCGTGTCCGACCATCGTGGGCGGAGCGGTCAGCGACGTGCCGTGGGACGCCCACAGCGACATCGACGGCAATCACCGCGCGTGCGCAGCGACGGTGGATCAACCCACCGCCGCGTTGTTGGCCGATTTGAAATCGCGAGGCTTATTGGACGACACGCTCATCATTTACGGCGGCGAATTCGGTCGCACGTCCGATTCCCAGGGGGCGAAGGGGCGAGACCACAATCCGAATGCCTTCACGACTTGGATGGCGGGCGGCGGCATCAAGGGCGGTTCACAATACGGAAAGTCGGACGAGTTCGGGTACAAGTCGGTCGAAGACCGCGTCAACGCACACGACATTCACGCCACCGTGCTGCACCTCTTCGGACTGAAGCACACGGACCTCACCTACCGCTTCAATGGCCGAGACTTTCGGCTGACGGATGTGGCGGGCGATGTCTTGCACGACATCATTGCCTAACAACGCATTTCCGCGTCGCACTGCCGACCCCGGAAACTGGGGGATCGGGGTCTGGCTTACGTATTTCAGATTTGGCGGTCGTTCGACGTGGAATTCACCAACAACGGCAAAC
>JAQBZS010000526.1 GCA_027622115.1 Planctomycetota bacterium
GATGCGGTCTTGGTGATACTTGCGGTGTTTGGGGCATTGGCCTTGGTGTACTGGTCGGGATAGAGCACCGGGCATTCTTGAAACGCAGACTCGCGGACCGCATTGCCGTCACACCCTCGACTCAATCGCAAGTACAGCGATCGAGTGTTTCCGCGATGTCGGTTGGATCGTCGAGTAGCTCGATGCGGTCCAAGTCGTTTTCTGAAATGCAGCCTTTCGCAAGCATGCTTTCGCGAAGCCAATCGATCAGCGGTGACCAGTATTCTCGGCCCGCGAG
Organism: Planctomycetota bacterium; assembly: GCA_027622115.1. GTDB lineage: Bacteria > Planctomycetota > Planctomycetia > Planctomycetales > Planctomycetaceae > JAQBZS01. The sequence goes on from JAQBZS010000526.1 coordinate 278, forward strand.
AATGACAGGGAAGTCGCCGAGCCGTTCCGTTTGAATCAGCGTCAGTGCTTCAAACAACTCGTCAATCGTGCCGAAGCCGCCAGGGAAGATCACGAAGCCGTGCGCGTACTTCGCGAACAACATCTTGCGAACGAAGAAGTAGCGACACTCGTAGGAAACATCGCAATACGGGTTGAGCTGTTGTTCGTGCGGCAACTCAATATTGAGTCCGATCGACAGTGTGCCTGCATCGCGCGCACCTCGGTTTGCGGCTTCCATGATGCCACCGCCTCCACCGGTGATGATCGCGAAACCGAATTCACCGAGCCGCCGGCAGGTCTCTCTCGCGAACGCATATGACGAGTCTGACTCGGGCATGCGAGCACTGCCGAAGACGGTGATGGCTCGACGCTGTCCGTTCAACGCGCGGGCCATAGTGTCGATGCCTTGGATCGTGTCGCTCTGAATGCGGAGCACTCGCCAAGGGTCGTCCTGCAAGAACGAAACCGGTCGGCGCACCGCGCTGTCGAGAAACTCGAAGTCCGGGTTGGTGGCACACGGTTTGTGGGTACCGTTCGAACGAGGTTTGGCTATGGTTGTGGTCGGCGAATTGGCTTGTGGTCCAGCGGTTCGCGCTTCCGCGTCTGACTCAGGATGTGGAGACCGATCACCGAGAGGAATTGCCGGACGCTGCGGCGTTGATGCCACTGCGGGATGATCGTGCGGGACAACGAGACTCGGGCCGACATCGTCAAGCGTGATCGAGTCACCGTATTCGGGAACCGAAACATTGAAGCCAAATCGCTCTCGAACGGTTTGTTCGAAAGCGAGTGCCGCTTCTTCTTCGCCGTGAGTCAAGAACACATGCCTTGGCGGGGCATCAAAATGAGCCAGCCAATCCAACAATCCGCTGCGGTCCGCATGCCCTGACAGTCCGTCAAGCTGCTCGATCTGCGCGTTGACTCTGTAGTTTCGACCGTGGATGCGAACTTCCTTTTCGCCGTCCACCAGGCGGCGGCCAAGCGTTCCGCGAGACTGGTAGCCGACGAACAAAATTGTTGACTCGGGGCGGCCGACATTGAGCCGTAGATGGTGCTTGATGCGGCCGGCGTGACACATTCCCGACGGGGCCATGATGATGCACGGAGTGATGATGCGATTGATCTGCATGCTCTCGGCCGTGGTTCGCGTCAAACGCAGACCCGGAAATTGCAGCGGTGGTTCCGCCGAGCGAATCAGCTCGCGCGTTTCATCATCGAGCCAATCTTCGAACTTGCGAAAGATGGCCGTCGCGTCATACGCCATCGGGCTGTCGAGAAACACCGGAATGTCGGGGATGCGGTTTTCATGAACCAATCGGCTGATGAAGTACATCATTTCTTGGGCGCGTTCGACGGCAAAGACCGGAACCACAACGTTGCCGCCGCGGGCCAGCGTCCGGCGTACGATGGACTCGATGCAATCTTCAAAGTCACCGTTCGCAGTGTGGTCTCGGTTTCCATACGTCGTTTCCATCACCACATAGTCGGCTCGCTGAAAGAACGTGGAGTCGTGGATGAGCGGTTTGCCACACTGGCCGATATCGCCCGAAAAGACGATTGTCCGCGTGCGTTCGCTTTCCGTCACCGTGATTTCGAGTGACGCGGAACCCAGGATGTGGCCCGCGTCATGCCACACGGCTGTGATTCCCGGAGCGACTTTTTGTGGTGCGTTGTAGTCCAAACCGCGAAACAGCTTCAGCGATTTGAGCACGTCATCTTGCGAGTACAACGCGACCTCTGGATGGGCAGCTTGGCGACCTTCCTTGCGGTGTCGGCGTTTCTTGTAGCGTGCATCTTCGGCCTGGATTTTCGCGGAGTCCTTCAGCATGACATTGGCCAGCTCGACGGTGGGTCGCGTGGCGAAGATGCGTCCACGGAATCCGTCCTTCACGAGCTTCGGTATCAGGCCGATGTGATCGATGTGCGAATGAGTGACAAGCAGTGATTTGACCGATGCCGGATCGACCGGGCACACGTCCCAGTTGCGATCATGAAACCCACGTTCTTGCGTAAGACCACAATCAATCATGACTCGCGAACCGTTTGCTTCCAGGCAATATCGCGAGCCGGTGACTTGGCGGTTCGCCCCGAGAAAAGTGAGTTTCATGTCCACCTCGCATTTCACTTATAACGTTCAACTCGCAAGGCGAATTCCGTGCCGCCCGGAAATCTGATGCCACGTTCAGCCATCTGACGAATTGCATGTGCGGCGACGCACATGCGAGAGCGCGCAAGTGCGAATCAGCACGCCCGGGCTGCACCAGTCGATTGCGGATGAGCACGCAGAGTTCCGAGTATTGCATCTGTGGCGGACGGAGCAATCGCACGAACGCGTCAAGAAGTTCCGGCAATGGCCGACTGTCATCACAAGCATGCGAGTTCGGCATTCGCCAATGACTTCACGAATTCGTGCTCGGGATGGTGGACGGTCAAAACGGAACACGGAGCATGCCGCACGACACGTTCGGCGACGCCACCGATCAAGACTTGAACCAGTGCGTTTCTGCCGTGCGAACCCACCACGACGAGATCGATCTCGAATTCTTTCACATAGTCCAGGATGGTGCCGACAGCGGGGCCAATCCGTAGTTCCTTGTGAAGTGTGACGGTCGGGTGTGACTTGGCGATGCACAACGCTTCGAGCGGCCTGCGCGCCCGGACGTCAAGGTCATCATGGAAGCTGATCGCGGGCGAGGCAGTGATGTGTTCCGTCGCCGCATGCAGCACGTGCAATTCCGCACCGAATCGTTCGGCAAATTCAGCCGCGTACCGCAACGCGTTTTCCGAGTGCATTCCAAAGTCCGTGGCCACCAGGATTTTCTTGGGAACTGCGGATTCATTCCCCGTTCCTCGCACGGTCAGAACGGGACACGCAGCCTTGCGGACAACATTCTCCGCCACGCTACCAATGAGGAATCGCGAAAGCCCCGTGCGACCGTGCGTGTTTTGCACGATGAGGTCGATATCGTGCCGCATTGAATGGGCCAAGATTTCCACGGTTGCATGCCCGAAGCGGACGTGTCGCGAGATATTCAGTAACCCCTCCCAAGGCGGTCCCGGCAAGTTCTCCAACTGCTTTCGAGCCGCTGCTTTCAGTTGTGGCCGACTATCGACAACGGCTTCGTAAGCACCTCCGCCGTATGGATAGGGATTGTAGACCACGTGAAGTATCTGCAACTCGGCGTCAAACTGGCTGGCGAAGTCACTTGCAGTGACGATCGAACTGATCGATCGTTCGCTGAAGTCGGTCGGGGCAAGGATGCGCTTAAGCTGGATCATGTCGAACTCCTATTCGTGTTGGCCGTATTCGTTGTCCGTCACGATCAATGTCCGTCACGCAATCTCCGCATGTTCTTCGAGTTGCATCGGCGAGATAAACTCGTGCTCGGGATGATGCACGGACAACACCGAGCACGGCGCGTGCCTCACGACTTTCTCGGCCACGCTGCCAATCAAGACTTGAGACAGGGCGTTGCGACCGTGTGTTCCCAACACGATCAAGTCGATGTCTGCTTCCTTTGCATAGTCCACAATCCCGGCCAGCGTGGAACCCATGCGCAGCACTTTTCTCACCAAAACATCTGGATGAGATTCTGACACATTGACCTCATCCAATTGCCGCTGCCCGCCCGCTTCGATTTCTTCGCGGAACTCCGAGAGTGGCAGCATGCTTAGCCCGATCTCGGGATGACTGACAGCCGGGTCGGAGACGACGTGGAGCACATGCAATTCCGCTCCGAATCGGTTAGCAAACTCGACTGCATAATTCAGCGCGTTTTCTGAGTGCTGGCCGAAATCCGTGGCGGCGAGGATCCGCTTGGGTACGTCCCCCCCGCCCGTTCCACGAACGGTCAACACCGGACACGGAGCCTTTCGCACAACCTTCTCGGCCACACTGCCAATGAAGAAGTGTGCGACTCCCGTACGACCGTGTGTGTTTTGCACGATCAAGTCGATGTCGTTCAGCTTGGCGTGACTGACGATCTCGAGAAACGGCGCGCCGAATCGAACGTGCCGCGAAACATTCAACTTAGCTTCCCACGCCGCACCCGGCAGCACGGCCAATTGCTGCTTGGCCGCTTCTCGCATTTCTGGTTCGATGATCGTGTACGCCTCGTAGGAGCCGCCCTCAAAGTAGTACGGATTCTGAGCCACATGCAGTAGCTCCAACTCCGCGTTGAAACGGCTGGCGAGTTCGCACGCCATCCCCACACCACCGTTGCTGTGTTGGCTGAAGTCCGTGGGGGCGAGAATTCTCTTGAGATTGATCATTGCGGATCTCCTGTGGGATGGTGTTGCGTTGCCCGCGACTTGTGCGTTTTCGACCGGCTTTACTCATTGCAATTTAAGTGCCAATCAACCAATTGCTTTGAGCGCTGCGGAAAATTCAACACGGCGCGGTGATGGCCCGAAGAGCGAGCGTTGATCACGATGATCTCGGACTCTCCAGCAGAATCTGCCGGTTTGGCAAGAGATTTGCCCTGATCCATGGCAACTGCTCGTTACGCGTGCCGAGCAGTTCGCGATCGTGGCGGGACGCTGCGGATTCCGCACGACTCTTCTGCACGCGCCGAATGGGATTTCCCGAACTCGCCGCAATGACAAGGAGCGTCAGAAATGTTGGTACTTACAAGGAAGAAGAACGAGTCGATCGTGATTGCCGGGAACATTCGTGTGACGGTGCTGTCAACTGGCGGCGGTCAAATCCGGCTAGGGATCGAGGCCCCACCCGAGATTCCCATCCATCGCGAAGAGGTCCACGAACAGCTGCGCCGTTCCGAAAAGATTCCGTCGCCTGGAACGAGCGATGGCGAAACGGATCCGGCGTGTTTCCGTCCACGTGGATTGCGCCCTAGCAGTTGTCACGGTCGGTGAAGTGAGGTCGCGACGCTGGGTCGTATCTTGCCGACCGTGATGCCGTGGCGCAAGGATTCGTGCAATTTCTTGCCGATGACAAGCATGGGATTCTCGTTCATTCAGCAAAAGGCGTCACGAATTCATGCTGCGGATGATGGACGGTTAAGACTGGGCACGTGGCGTGACGCACAACTCGTTCCGCCACTCCTCCGATCAGCGCCTGAGCCAGAGCACCACGGCCATGTGTTCCGCAGGCCGCCAGATCAATCGACTGTTCCTTGATGTACTCTACAATTTGGGCGATGGGCAGACCGCCGCGAATCTCCTTCTTGACCGTGAGTTTCGGGTAGGCATCCGCGAGCGATATCGCATCCATTCGTTGCATCGCATCTGCTTCCATATTCGCAACGATGGCCGACCAAGGATGGCTTGTTTCGAGCTGCTTCGTCGAAGGTGCAAACGCGGCAGCATCAGGAATAACGTGCAGCACGTGCAATTCAGCGTCAAACGCATCCGCAAACGCGGCGGCGTAGGAAAGAGCACGTTCAGCATGCAGGCTGAAGTCCGTCACGCCCAATACACGCTGTGGTGCGAAGCTGTCCTCCGCCTCGCGAACCGTCCAC
>JAQBZS010000527.1 GCA_027622115.1 Planctomycetota bacterium
GAACGCTTGTGAACCCGGTGTTAGTCGCGAGCGCCACTAAAACCGCTTGCGAAGCACACACCCCCAAAACCGCCGCATAAACCATCGAATGGGCCGATTTCACCCGTCGCAAACCATTCAACAGCAGAGCTGCGACGATGTCAAACAGGGACATATGAGAAGCATGGAGAGTCAGTCTGCGTTGACAACAAGCCAGCCGCATTGATCCCAGAAGTCTGAGCGGCCCGGTCTGCGGCCGATTCATCGGGTGCAACCCGGACGCGGGCCGGCGTCGGAACACCGACGAGTGCTCTCACAACCTGATCTTCGGCGAGGCGGACCGCTTGGGGGTTGAGGCGAACTGACTTCTGGCTGGATGCGCGCACGGCCACCCACGATTATTTTTCCGGTTGCGAGGCAACTCGGAATTCGGGCGGGTACTTGGAGAGATATTCGGGCGTTGCCAACAGGAGTGAGCTGAATCGCGAATCAGCGAAGTCGGCGTAATACAGGACGAGCCCAAGCTCCAAGCTGCAATAGGCACCAGGTTGTCCCGGTACGAACGGGTCGCATTCCGCGTCTTTTGCGATGCGTTTCAGAATCTGATTCGGCCCGCGCCCGAACAGATTGCTACCCTTGGCGGTGAGATACCGTGGTCGCAACTCTGTGCGACCGAAGACATCGCCAGAGTCGCATGCAAACAGGGCGTGGACGGTTTTCTGGCGACCCAGATAGATCACTTGAAACGCCCAGCCGTGAAAGTGGTCAGCGGTTAAGCGGTAAGAGTTTTTTTCGGATTTCGGGCGGAAGCGACCCATCGCGGTTGCGCCTTCGTCGCGGGACAACCCAAAGCGGATCGGTCCGATCCCCTCATTCGGACGAACGACATATTCAAAGACGTTTTTCGACATGGCCGTTTGTCGGAAGAGTAGGGCCGGTTCCTACCAGCCGTTGTATTATTCACTACGCGGACGAAATTGGCTCGATTAACCGCAATGCCCAACGGGCCGCGCGTTTTCCATGTGCCGACACGCGCGGCCCGTTGGGCACCGCGTTTAACGAGATTTGCGGTCGTGTATCGCGATTTGAGCTTTTCAATGTGCCATGTTTGATCGCGGACAGAATACTAAAAGTCTTCCAGCCCTTTGTGATTCGGTGCGCGATGCTCCACGTTCGAACCGTCTTCTTTCAAGTCGGTGCGGGGCAGAGGGATCGGTTTGGTCGGCGAAAGTCCCAGCCATTGCTTCCATCGTGAGGGCTCTTCCGTCGATTCCTCGACGGTCACTTCCACCAGCTTCCCTTTTGGCTTTGATTCCGAAGCCGAAATGATCTTGGCCGATTTGCCCGTGCCGTTGCTGCTGATCGGCACCGCAATGCCAAGTTGAGGTGCTCGGCTATCGCTGTCCATTTGCAGCGAGGAACGGGTTCCATAGCAGCCGATTCCGTTGACGACAACACCCGCCGCGATCACCCATCGAATCAACACGCCGTGCAACATCACCCATCCTATTGGCTAAGACAATTCCGTAGACGCGAACTGAAAAAGGGGTCAGACCCTCTCCGGCGTCACGTTTCGTCGGTATTTAGCGACGCATCCAAAGGGTCAGACCCCTTTTTCAGATAGCTTCGAGTGGATTCAGACTTCCCAGATTGTGCGAACTGTGTCGCAAACTTCGTTCACCCATTCATCGGATCGCGACAAGCCCAAATCGAGATGAACTGCCAAGAAACCCGCGAGGACAGTTTTCTTACGCATATCGCACCGTTGCATGTCGAGCGAACCGGATCCACGCACTAAAACAAAGGCCCTGGAACCCCTGGGTTAACTCGTCGCCTCATCTTGCGAGTTCCGGAGATTCCGATCACTCGCCCGACCTTGCCCAGGCTTGTTTGATCATTCTTCGAGAGGTGGCTCGTACTGTTCCGGCAAGCCGTCGCCGCTGAAATTCCAGGTACTGGGCGACAACAAATTGCCCGGTAACTGACAGCCCGCGCAAAAAACTGGCAGCAGGCACACGAGGAGAACGAGGCGTGTGGTTCTTAGACACATAATTCCATTTCACCGAATGAATCCCCCCATTCGCGAGGTCGCGTGATATCACGAAATTTGTTGTCCGAAAAGAGCGATTCCATTCACCCGGGGCCGCCACGGCGAGTGCCCGCGGAAATGATCCCGCATTCGGTCTTCGACGAGAGTTGAATACACTCCGGACAGTCTCGACGTCGTCGTCTTTGACTCTTCGACGAATACGCTCCAACGGAATCGCATGTCGCACGCTTCGATCGACATCCAGAAGATTGTGTCCGGCGGCCAGACGGGTGTGGACCGGGCCGCGCTGGACGTGGCGCTGGATCTCAACATCCCTTGCGGCGGTTGGTGCCCAAGAGGACGGCTCGCGGAAGACGGCTGGATTGATGAGCGATATCCGTTGCAGGCCACGGAATCACGAAACTACACGCAACGAACTCGACGCAACGTGCGAGATTCGGACGGAACTCTGATCTTGACCGTCGGCAAGCTGACGGGCGGCACGTCGTTGACCAAATCCTATGCGGCCCGCGAATCGAAACCGTATTTCATCGTCGACCTGGACCTGGCAATTGACATCGAGCCCGTGTTGCGATGGCTTGCCGCACAGCGAATCCAGCAACTCAACGTGGCCGGCCCGCGAGCCAGTTCGCAGCCGGGAATCTACGAACAGGCAGACCAGTTCCTGCGGCAACTGCTGTCGCATATCCGCGTGGAATCGTCGGACACGCTTTGACTCGGTCCAAAATGAACCGAACCTTCATTTACAGAACGGTTACAGCCTGCGAGCGCCGTCGAGTCTAAAGTAGCGTGCTGGGAATGTCTGGTTTCAACGAACCGAGTGACACAATGAATCGAATCATCGCGTTCATACTTTCAACGGCGATCGCGTACCAAGCGTCTCTCTCGCTGGCTCAAACGCCGCCGCGAGAGCCGTCCGCGGCGTTGCCGACATTGACGCATGTCGTGATTCCGCAATCGGGTGTCGTCGCGATCTCGGGCGACGGCACGCTGGCGATTCGCGGAGTCGACGTGATCCTCGACATCAACGACCGCACGGCGATCACAAACTACAAAGTGCGACTGGTCAATTCCGGTACGTCAACGGTGAATGGCACGTTTGCTGTCCCCGTCCCCACGAATCCGGCAGTGAACGGCGTCACGATCAACGGCTCGTCCCGCGGCAAAATCGCGTTGGAAAAGAACCAGGCCCGCGACGAATTGGTCAAACTTGCCTTCACTTCCAAGAACCCTCGACCGTTGGCGTTCTGCGGCAAATCGCTGGTGTGTTCTGAAATGCTCAGCGTCAACGCCAACGAATCCACGACGGTTTCGATTCGCTTTCAACAAACGATGCCGCAATCCGGTGGTCGAGTCGACTATGTCTTGCCCCGCACCGAAGCCATCGATTACGCCGTGCCCTGGAATGTCACGGCGCGGATCCGCTCGGAAGCACCCATTTCTACGGTTTATTCCCCATCGCATGAACTCACCACGATCCGACGCTCCTCGACGGAATTGACGACGCAGTTGGCGAGTACGGCTCGCGTGGAACCGGGCTCGTTTCGCTTATCCTATCTGAAACAGGACCAGGATCTCTCTGCCACGGTCTTTGCCTATCCGGATCCCGAAATTGGTGGCGGATACTTACTGTTGCTGGTGGGCTTGCCGGCCGACGTGAAGACTCGACCTTCATCAACGCGGCGAGAAATCACGCTGGTGTTGGACCGCTCGGGCAGCATGGTCGGCCCCAAGATGGGACAGGTCCAACAAGCGGCGGAGGCAGTCCTGAAGGAACTCGGCCAACACGAGTTCTTCAACACCATTGCCTACAACGACGGCACGTTGATGTTCGCCGAGTCTCCGGTTGTGAATTCGACCAACAACAACGGGGCCGGGGTGCGGTTTGTCAATAATCTCAACCCGCGCGGCGGCACCAATTACGAAGCTGCGTTGAAGGAAGCACTGCGACAGCCGCCGACCGCCGGCGCGCTGCGGATCGTGCTGTTTCTGACCGATGGTCTTCCGACGGTCGGCCAAACGTCGGAAAAAGCTCTGAGCGATCAGGTCATCGTCAACAACCCGCATGGTCGCCGAGTCTATACGTTTGGCGTTGGTCCCGACGTGAACACTGCGCTGTTGGAACGTATCGCGCGTGAAACGCGAGCCACCGCACACTTCGTGCTGGCGAAAGACAGCGTTAGCAGCAGGCTCGCCGAAGTGGTGCGTAAACTGAAGATCCCAGTCGCGGCGGACCTGCGTTTGACGGTGCTCGACGAGCATGGAAAACCGGCGCCGGGACGAGTCGTGGACGTGCTGCCGTCTCAACTGCCGGATTTGTTCTCGGACGATCATCTCGTGCTGTTGGGCAAGTACGTCGGCACGACGCCACTCACGATCCAGTTGCAAGGCAACTTGCTGGGCAAAGACGTCGATTGCCGGTTCCCCGTCTCGTTCGACGACGCTCGAACCGAGTACTCGTTCGTGCCGCGACTTTGGGCCAGCCGCAAGATCGCCTTGGTCGTGGACACAATCCGCGATCTGGGGGCCGATGCCGACCTGCTGGTTGGGCGTCAGGGAATGGATCCCAAGTTGACTGGCTTGGTGGATGAGGTCCTAAAATTGACGGCGGATTACGGCATTGTCACGGAATACACCGCGTTCCTGGCGACATCGCCGAAGTCGCAGTCTTACGGAGCAGCGTTACGCCAAGCACTCGGCAACTTGGACAGCCGCGCTTACAACACGCGGATGGGACTTTCCGCAGTGAATCAACAGCTCAATTTGTACGCACAACGAGGCCAGTCACAGTTGAACGGCCGCAACGGTTATTTCGACGCCAACATGAAAGCCGTCACGATTACGACCGTTCAACAAGTCAACGATCGCGCGTTCTTCCTGCGCGACGGCACCTGGACGGACGGACGAGCCCTGCGACAGGCCAACAAATCCACTCCACACCGAGTGGTGAAATACGGATCGCCAGAGCACCGCAAACTGATCACCCAGCTCGCGGATGAGGGCCGCGCCGGCACCATCGCGATTCCGGGCGACGTCTTGCTGTGGATCGACAACCAGCAGGTATCCGTTAAGTCGAAATAGCGATCTTATCGATCATTCTCACACGCTTACTTGATGAGTTGATTCTCGACTTCCGGCATGCTTTGGCTGTGCGACCGGGCGACGGCTTGGAGTCGGGCCACAACTTCCGGATGCAGTTTCGCCACGTTGTATTTCTCGGACGGGTCTTGTTCCAAGTGATACAACTCCGGTGATTCATGGACTTCCTTCGCGGGGCCGATTCCGTAGCAACCTTCCGTGACGAAATGCGCTTTCCACGGCCCAACTCGAACGGCGTAGAGCTGTTCCGAACGCCAATAGAAAATCTCGTTGCGCGGGCTCTTAATGGATTTGCCAAGCAACACCGATGACAGGTCGAATCCGTCCAGTTTGCGGTCTGCGGGGATCTTGGTCTTGGCCAACGCGCAAAACGTCGGCAGCAAGTCCATGGTGGCCCCGAGTTGATTTTGTACGCCCGGGCGAATCGATCCAGGCCACCAGAAAATGGTCGGCTCGCGCATGCCGCCCTCGAACGTCGTGCCTTTGCCCTCGCGAAGTAAGCCTGCCGAACCTCCGTGGGTGCGGAACGGCAACCAGGGACCGTTATCCGACGTGAACACCACGAGCGTATTGTCATCCAACTTGAGATCCCGCAGCGTTTGTAGAATCCGTCCAACGCCCGCGTCGATCTCTTCGACCACATCG
>JAQBZS010000528.1 GCA_027622115.1 Planctomycetota bacterium
AAACACGGTCAATTGCCGCGGACGCTGAACTATGAAACGCCCGATCCGCGCTGCCGAGTCAACGTGACTCGCGACGAGCCGATTGCATTGTCGAATCGAACGGCGCTGAGTGTGAATCGCACGATGATGGGTCAAAGCGCGGCGGTGTTGTTGCGAGCCATTTGAGTCGTTTGACCGACAGTTAACTGTCAGCCGACAACCAAACGGTAGCCCCGTCGCCGTTTGGTGGAGGCCGCGCCGTGAAACCACCGTCTGGCAACGGTGGCTACAATGCCGGACGACAAGAAATCGATAACGAGTGCACGCAACTACTCGACCTCTGCCCGACCACGCGTTTCCGGTGCGAACGCCAGTGCGATGATTCCCGCGAGATATAGCAGGCTCAGCAGGCTTGCTGCGTTATTGAGCGTCATGAGGTTCTTCTGCAACCAGCCGCTCAAAAGCAGGACGGGGATCGCCAAGATTCTTCCGGCGTTAAAACAGAAGCCCGTGCCGGTACCGCGGAGTCGAGTCGGATATAGCTCGGGAAAGTAGATCGCGTAGCCGGCATGCATGCCGAGCGTCAAGAACCCAAACACCGGCAGAGCGACGTACAGGACTTCGATATCGTGGACGAACTGAAAGAGCGTGACGGCGCTGACGACGCCACCGACATGATACATCAGAAACGCGGGACGGCGACCGACTCGTTCACAAAACGGCCCGAACAAGACTAGGCCGAGACCGCCACCGGTCGTCACCAAAAACATGCCCCGCATTTCCCAGTTCTTGATGGTGGCCTTGTTGGTTTCCAAGATTTCCAAGCGGTCTTCATCGGTCAAAGAACCCCCGTCGGGTGTTTCTTGCGCGATGATCTCGGCTTCCACTGCATTGCGTAGTACGTTCTTGCCGTAAATGTGAACGCCCCAAAACGTGGCCATGCCGAGTGCAGCCAGCGAAACGCCCACCAGCGTGCCGCGAAGATGCGCACGGTTAAAGAGGTCGCCAATGGCACCCATGCGAGGCCCGTCGGTTCCGTCAGCCTTTGCTTTCTCGGCGGCCCAGCCTTCCGGTTCCCGAACCTTCAAGCGAATCCAAATGATCAACAGGGCTGGAATCGCTCCAATCGCGAATCCGATCCGCCACGGTAACGATGGATTACCAAGGTCCGCAGCCCATTCGATGATCGCCGGATTGCCGATGACCCAAATTCCGGCTGTTACGGCCAAGTAGGTTCCGAACACACTCGACGCATGGAAGATTCCCAGCACGCGGGCTCGCGCTTTTTGCGGGAAGACTTCGAACACCAGCGAGCCGGCGACCGCCCATTCTCCGCCCACGCCTAGCGCCACCAGGAATCGAAAACCGGCCAAGTGCCACCATTCGAACGAAAACGCCGAAAGGAATGTGAACAGCGAATACATCATGATCGTGAGTGACAACGTCTTCTTGCGACCGATCTTGTCGCTCAGCATTCCGAACAGAATCCCGCCGAGTGCCCCGCCCAATAGGAACGCACCCAGCGCGATGTTGTTGAGGACCGCGATTTCGCCCTTCGTGGTTCCTTCCGTTCATACTGGCGACGAAGATTTGGCCTTCGAAGATGTCGAATACCCAGCCCAACGACGCGATGAACAGCACGAGCCACTGGTAACGTGTAATCCCGGAATACCAACTGTCTGAGTCTTGCTTCATGTGGATCACGCTCGCTTCAAATCATGATCGACGACGGTTTCGCCATCCAAGCTTATGCTCAACACGACGGTTTCCACGATTGTTCGTGGATCGGACCGACTACGAAAAACGGCCCGACCGAGTATTCTCGATCGGGCCGTTTAGTACCCCCAAGGGGATTTGAACCCCTGTCTCAGGACTGAGAATCCTGCATCCTGGGCCTCTAGACGATGGGGGCCGCAGCTAACTCAACGTGGACTTGCAACGTCAGACACGCGGCAACGTCCAAGTCGAACGCCATGCTACCGCCGCCGCGAGCGGAGTCAACACACTGGACGCCGCTCAACGGTTGGTGAATGAATCTTGTCGGGGACATTGCCGGTCGTTCCGACGATTGGAAATGCTGTCGCGAACGTTGGTACTCGCAGCAACCGGGAATCGATCTCCGCCTCCACCGACCCCGTGTACCGCGTGTCGGTGAAGCGGCCACCATGTCTTTGAACGGCCGGTCCGGTGTGTCGGCATCGATGCCGATCACCTTGACTCCGTGTTCGACCAACCACAAAACGCCGTCGCGACCGAGACCCGGTTGCTCGAAAACTGCGGGCGAATCCAGTCGCGCATCGGCTCCCGTTTGCAGCAGTACGATGTCGAGCGGGGTGTAGGATTCGGTTGGCAACGTTTGTGCCGCCCTTTCCAGTGCGATTGGTAAGCGGGTCAATTCGTGGATGTCAGAATCCGGGAAGCCTTGCGGTGTTTGCGGCCAAGTAGCACCAAGCCTTGCTTGGAAGCCAAAATCAAATCGTCGCCTGCCGCGAACAGATTCCCGCTGGGTATGCTCCGAGGACTCAAGGGAATGCGGCGGACCCTTTGTCCGTGGCCGAGTTCCAGCACTTCGATCTCTTCCCGCTTCGGCCACCAGAGCTGATCGGCAATCAACATGCCGCGTCCAAAGCCGAAATGCTCGGGATCATCGTTCGCGTGTCCCCAGTGAATCCGGCCCGTACTCGCGTCGATCGACCAGGCCGAGCGACCTGTTGCAACGAGTCGTCCACCGCGAACTCCCAGCAAATGAGTGATGCGGTCCGCGACACGAATCTTCCACTGCAATCGACCGCTCAGCGCGTCGATGGCGAACACCTGCGCTGAATCTTGCGGAGCCGCGAACACCACGCCGCGGTCGTAGAGACACGGCGTCAAACCCCATTGCTGCGGATCGTTCAGTCTCCACAAATCCGCGGGCGGCTCGCTCAAGTATGTGACGGCCCAACGTACCAACCCCCTGCGTTGGTCGATCGCGATCACGGCTCCCGAGTTCGTGGACAGGTACAGCAAACCCTCGCCCGCAGTGAGGAGCAGATGACTGATACGATTAAGTTCCGCAGCCGGTTCTGCGGTCAGCGTGGCGACCCAACGATTCCACTTTTGTCGACCGGATTGCACGTCGAACGCCATCACGGAAAGTTCCGATTGAGGCACTCGGCGTCGAGCGACCAGGTAGGCCGATTCGCCGACAACGACTGGGTTGCCTTCGAAATGCCAATCCGTCGGCGCATCGACCGTCCACATCACGGAACCCTGCCGACGACCGACATCCAAACAAACCAGTCGGCTGACGAGCGGCTGGACTTCGCGAGGACTGCGTCCGGCGATCGGTTGCCCCATGCATGCCAGCAATCGATCTCCATCCAGCGTCAACGAATACCGAGCCACGCCGACGGCCGGTTGCTGAATCGCCTGTCCCGCTTCCGGCAAACGATACAACTCGGCGTCCGTGATCGACGTCGGTGCGTCTTCGGTCGGCTCGAACCACGCGGGCGACAGATCGTGGCGACGCCAACCAAATATGGATTCCGCATTCGCAGCAAACACATGCCGCTCGTCCATGACCGGATAAAACGGCAAGACATTGCGACCTCGAAACAGCGGTGCCCGATCGCCATATTCCAGCTCGAATCGGTTGGCGGTTGGAATCGCGACCGCCGCACTGATGCGACGTGGAGTTGGTTCAACGTCGGTTTCCAAGTTGCGAGCCGCGTTGCCGCCGAATGTCGATAGGTAGTGATCGCGCCATGTCGGACGGATTTCCTCGGCCAGAATTCGGGTCAAGATGTCGGCCATCCGACCGGATTCTCCACCGACGCGACCTTCGTCGTCCGGGTATTTGCCCCGGAATTCCGTCAGCAGTTGGCCAGCGTGATGAGAATCACCGCTCGCCCATGCCGCGAGGATCAGTCGGGCGCGGACTTCAGGAAGGCTCGCCGCATCTCGATCCGCGGGATAATTCACGTCATCAATGGCACCGGCGTTCGCCAATTGCGGACTGCTGATCGCAGGCAACAACTGTCGCCAGTAACGCCGCGCGAAATCGAGATCGCCGCGTTCCCAGGCCGCATCGCCCAACAAGAGCAGAGCGTCGTCACCCCACCGACTGGCGAACGACCGATCGACGATGTCCAGCAGCGGCTGCTGTGTGTCGTCGGCCGCAGCGGAGTCAAACCGGCGTTTCGCCTGCGAGTCGATTTGTTCTCGATACGCCTGCAATCCGGCGGGCGGAAGTGAAGCTCGGATTCGCTGGCAATAGTCTCGCGCGTTGATGTATCGCCCCGGGTCCAACGCGATCAGCTTGTCACCATAGTCCCGCTCGACTTCGGCAAGACTCTCCAACAGGGCCTGAAACTGTTCGGAGTTGGCATTTTTCAGGATCGCCGAAATCCGATTCTCGGCAATCTTGCTGGACGGCACGGCGATGGACTCGCGGAATTGTGCCGTTTGATGGAAGAGTTGAGATTCCGCCGACGGACCATTCAGCGCGACGGCAACCAATAGGGTGCTTGCACACTGCAATCGTCGGGCGAAATTCAAGTTCGAGAGTTGATGCATGGAATTGATGGCCTTCAACGGGTGGGCGCGGCAGATTCGTTGGATTCGCGCGGAAAGTAGGTTGCCCACCGTACGTTTGGTTGCAGCTTGCAGCGTCGTACTACGATTTGGCAACGGGCGAAACGCAATGTGCCATGTTTGAGCGCGGCGAAAATATCCTCGTCGCGCTCAAATATGGCACATTCGCACTACAACTGTGCAAATTGTTGTTTTCTTGCGCGCATTTTCGAGGACAAGATCCCACGGATGGCAATGCCGATCCACGGATGATAAACGATGAATCATCCGTGGACCGGCATTGCCATCCGTGGGATCTTGAGCCGTGTTTGGTTGACGGTCAAGCAAAGCGCGGCTGCGGGCCATCTTCCCGGCCTGTCGCACGTTGCCGTCCGTTCTGTTGATCCAAGGAACGCAATTGGAGTTGCCATGAATCGAATCGTACTCGGTGTATTCGGCTGCGGACTGGTGTTGGTCCAAGTCTCGGTTGCGATGTGCGATACCAAGATTCTCGACAAAGCCAATGGCGACTCGAAAGGGTTGCCGATTGAAGATGTCGAAGGTCAGCCGTTGGCGGCGAATGTTTCGCGGCTGTTGAACGGGTTGGAGTTCTTGGGGGCTCCGCTGCCGAACAAGACTGTCGGCGAGCTTCGTGTGGCTATCAAGAACCGTGACGCCAAACGACTGCAAGCGCTACTCGATCCGCACGTGCTGTTTGGCGTGTCGTTGAATCCGGAAGTTCGCGTCAAAGTTCAACGCGGACCCGCGAAGCCGGAATTGAATCAAGGTGGCTTCACGCCGCATCTGGTCAAAGTCGTCAACAACAGCACGGTGACTCGACAACTTCGCATCGGCAGCCCGCAAGCCGGACCGGTCTATGCGGGAGCCAGCATTCACATTCTGAGGCGTCAGGATCAGACGGAACTGAACGACAACGAAAACCGCAGCGGAGCAACCGACCGGTTCTTGGAAGTCGACCTGTTTCAGTCGCCGCCCATGACGAGGGAACTCAGCGGGCTGGGCGTGGAATATGCGATCGCGCTGATTTACAGCAGCGAGCACGGCAAACGTGAGGCCACGATTACGTTCGATGTCGGACAGGGCACGCAGGACATCGGCTTTCGCGGCGAAGTGCCGGTGCTGTTCGATGTCCGCAAAGCGATTCCCGTCCGGCTACGAATTCGCGATCACGACGGCAAACCGACGGCGGCTCGATTGGCGTTTCGAGACGCGAG
>JAQBZS010000529.1 GCA_027622115.1 Planctomycetota bacterium
ACGAATTTCAGATTTGGCGGTTTGCCGTTGTTGGTGAATTCCACGTCGAACGACCGCCAAATCTGAAATACGTAAGCCGGACCCCGAGGCCTCGCTAAACCCCGGCAAGAACTGAGGCCGGAGAGGGTCAGACCGCTTTTTCAGATAGCTTCTAGCTCAAAGGCTGCTGAAATGATTGAAGCAAACGAATCTCGACGCGTCCTTTGCCTCGCCGTTTTGCTGTGCGCGACGTGTGGCGTGGCAACGGGGCAGGACGACAGCGGTATCCGGCCTCTGTCCACCGCAAAATCCAAGGCTGGAGTTGTCGAGACCGACTCGGCGCTCCTCACGCTGGACGAGCTGAAAGCAGCGGGAGCGCTTCGATCGAGTTATCGAAATCATCAGCGGCGTGCAGTCGGCACGGAAGCACCGCAGCCCAGACTTGCGGCATTTCGAAAGGATGTCGAACCAGTCCTGAAACGGTCTTGCGTGAAATGTCATGGACCAAAAACGCAGGAAGGCAATATTCGGATCGACACGCTGGATCCAAACCTGCTGCACGGAGACGACGTCAACTGGTGGCTCGAAGTCCTGGCTGTGTTGAGCAATGGTGAAATGCCGCCCGAGGACGCTCCCAAGCTGGCAGATGTGGATCGCGGCAAGGTGATCGAATGGCTGTCCTCGGAGATCCAGGTCGCGTCCACGGTGCGTCGCGCCGAGCAAGGGCACTCGTCGTTCCGGCGGATGACGCGTTACGAGTACAACTACTCGCTGCAGGACTTGCTGGGGCTGCCGTTCGACTTTGCCAAAGACCTGCCACCCGAACCGGCTTCGGAAGACGGTTTTCAGAACAGCTCCGAGATGCTGCACATGTCGGCCATTCAGTTCGGGACTTACCGCGAGTCAAGTCGCAACGCATTGAATCGCGCAACCATTCGGGGCGAGCGGCCGGAACTGAGATACTGGGGCGTCTCAATGCAGGCCGCTTCGGCTGCCGAGTGGGCGAAGCAGAACGAACAACTGGAAAAGATTCGGCAGCAGCACAAAGACGATCCCGCAAAGCTGAAACAGGAATTGGATCGGCAGTTGGTGAGGTTTCGGGCCAGACCGAACGGTTTGCACTACAAGAACCTCGCCACGGGCCAGGCCGCAAGCGTGTCATGGAGTTACCCCGGCGCGAAATACGCCTGGAAGCCGACGACGATGCGACCGGAGGTGCCGGCAAAGTTCGATCACGTCGCCGTCATCCCACCGGGGCAAAAGCTGATCGTAGAACTGGGCGATACTGTTCCTGATGAGGGGACATTGCTCGTACGCGTCCGCGCCTCTCGGACGTCGGCCGCGGACCAGCGCATTCCCAGCCTACAACTGGAATTCGGCTGGCAGGCCAGCAACGACTCGCAAGCATCCGTCCGCATCAGCGACCGCGATTTGGCCATCGACGCCGCTCCTGGGCAAGCTCAGTTCTATCAGTGGGAGATTCCGCTGAGTGAAATCTACCCGCGAAATTCCGTGCGGAAAATTTCCAAGATGGGCGATTTGCCGAGTCCGTCCGAGTATCTGAAGCTGGTGAACAGCTCGGTTTCGCAAGGCGACATTCAGATCGACTATGTCGAGATCACGGCACCGGTTTACGCTCAATGGCCACCGGCTTCGCACACGCGCATCTTTTTCGACAGCGCCAACAAAACGGACGAACCAGCCTATGCGCGGGCAGTCTTGGCGAGTTTCATGTCGCGTGCTTGGCGGCGGCGAGTTGCATCGTCCGAGGTCGATCAGAAACTCGCCCTGTTCACGAAGATTCGCCCCAATTGCGATGATTTCCAGGAAGCCATGATTGAAGTTCTGGCGACCGTGCTCGCCTCGCCGAAATTCCTGTATCTCATATCTGCCGACCAGGAAACACCGAAGGTCGGAAAACTGGGCCACGACGAACTGGCGACGCGTCTTTCCATGTTCCTGTGGTGCAGCACGCCCGACAAAGAACTGTTGGAACTGGCGGCGAAGGGACGGCTGGGCGACCAGGCTGTCTTGATCGGACAGGTCAAACGCATGTTGGCCGATCCGAGGTCTCGGCGTTTTTCATCACACTTCGTGCGTCAATGGCTTGGCATGCAGTTGCTGGATTTTCTGAACGTCGATCGGAAAACCTACCCGCAATTCAACCCGTCTTTGAAAGAGGCGATGCAGGAAGAACCTGTGGCGTTCTTCCATGAAGTTCTACGGAACAATCACAGCGTGTTGGATTTCCTCCACGCCGATTACACGGTGGCCAACGAGCGACTTTCACGACACTACGGGTTGAACGACGTGTCTGGAAACCACTTTCGCCGCGTGAAGTTTGAACTGCGGCACGGTCGAGGCGGCCTGCTGACTCAGGCGGGATTGCTGGCCATGAATTCCGACGGCAAGGATTCGCATCCGCTGAAACGCGGGATCTGGCTGCTTGAAAGTCTGTTGAACGATCCACCGCCACCGCCACCGCCGGCGGTTCCCGAGATTGATCTTGCCGATCCCGAGATTGCAAAGCTCACGTTGAAGCAGCGCATCGAGAATCATCGAAACCATGCTGCGTGCATGTCGTGTCACGCCAAGATCGATCCGTGGGGCATCGCTTTTGAAAACTTCGATGCGGTCGGAAGTCGCCGCACGGAGGTCAAGGGAAAACCGGTTGATGCGACGAGTGTGCTGTTCAACCGCCAGAAACTTGAGGGCACGGAAGGGCTGAAGCGATTTCTACTTGTGAACCGTCAGGACCAATTCGCCCGCGCGTTGGTACACAAGATGACGACGTATGCGCTCGGACGACCGCTGACGTTTGGTGATCGCTCAAGCATCGACCAGATCACCGCCGATCTTCGAAAGCAGGGCGATGGACTCGCGACACTTGTGACGTTGATTGTCGCGAGCGAGCTGTTTCAATCGAAATGAATCGCATGCTGCCCACGGATGGCCGCTATTTGGACAGCGTCACTTCGGCGTCCGCTCGTTTAACCGCACGCCGCAGGCACGCGCGTTTGATTGGGGACATTTCGCGGTCGAAACTACCAAAAACCGATGAAACGCGTTTTCACACCTCAAACGCGCGTGCCTGCGGCGTGCGGTTAAACGAGCGACGTTCACGCCGAAAGTCCGGCGAGTTGGCGAGTTTCGTCGAACGATCGCAGGCCCTCGATTGCACCAATCTTGGTCACGGAACACGCACCGGCTGCCGCAGCAATGCGACCCGCGTCAGCAGGTGAGAACCCGCGCACGAGTCCCGCGATCAAGCCCGCGTAAAAACAGTCGCCGGCTCCGGTTGTGTCCGTCACGCTGCCCGGTGGATCGACCGGCGGAATCTCAATCCATTCGCCGTCGCTGGGGCTCAATAAGGCACCTCGGTCCCCGAGTTTGATGCCGAGCAACGCGTCTGGCGCATACCGGCGGTAGGCTTCGATCATGGCTCGCGGATCGTTCAACGCCGTCTGCGAATGGCCTTCTTTGAAGCTGGGAACGTACACGTCGAGTTCGGGCAGAATCCGGTCCAGCGGTTCGATACCGCCGCCACCTCCCGCCGAATCCATCGCCGTGCGACAACCAAGTTGGCGGATTTCCTGCAGCACGGCTGGCAGATCCTGTTCGAGTTGCGGCATCAGCGCGTAGTAACCGAAGAGGGCGAATTCGGCTTGTTCGAACAGATCATGACGGCTCTCGACCACCGCCCGGTCAAAGCGCCGTGAAGCACCGGCGTGGTAGGCAAACGTGTGCTCGCCGTCGTCGCCGATCAGGACTGCCGTCGCACTGGTGGTTTCGTGGGGAAGTCGAAGCATGGGCGACGTGTCCAGACCCTCGGCCTCGAAACGTTTCAGCAACACATCAGCCCAAATGTCGTCGCCCACGCAAGCGAACGCGGCGGCCCGCAAACCCAAACGAGCGAACGCCATGCCGCTGTTGGACACGATGCCGCCCGAACCCGGCAGGATCGGGTCGACTCGCACGGTGTCCATGTCGGCCAAAGGTGTGTGTCGGTCGATTGATCGGATCGGCAGATCGACACACACTTCCCCGCAAACTAGGCAGTCGTATGTTCGCAGCTCATGGGACATTTGTCGTTTCCGGATCGTCAAGCTCCCATCACTTCACGTAAACAGTTCCAAAACCGGTTGCCCGTTGTGGACGACGTGAGTCGGTCGACCTTGCTTGTCGGGGACTCGCAACTCGGGGTCGATCCCCAGGGCGTGGTAAATCGTGGCGGCGAGATCTTCGGGACTCACCGGCGGCGTCACCGCGTACCCAGCGTCCTTGTCGGTGTGTCCGAAAAGTCCGCCGCGATGAATACCGGCTCCTGCCACCACGACCGGGAACAGCGTGCTCCAGTGATTGCGACCCCATGCGGCATTGGCTTTCGGCGTGCGGCCCATTTCACCCATGCAGACCACCAGCGTTTCATCCAGTAGGCCGCGATCATCCAGGTCAATCAACAACGTGGACAGCGCCGAATCCATCGTCGGCAACAAGTGCTTTTTGACGTCGTCGCTGTTGCGGTGCGAATCCCACGAATAGCCATCGACACAGTCGTAATGCACGGTCACGAAACGGCTGCCCGCTTCGATCAAGCGGCGAGCCATCAAGGCGGATTGGCCAAACAAATGCCGTCCGTAGGCGTCTCGCAATTTGGCCGGTTCTTGTTTCAGATCGAGTGCCTCACGCGATTTGGCCGAGGACACCAGCGAGAGCGCTCGTTGTTGAAACCGTCCGTACGTGTCCAATGACGATGTCGAGATCGACCGCAATCCGTCATCAAACTGCTGCAACAACGAGCGACGGCGATGCATCCGATCCAACGTCAACGACTCATGATCGACAAGTCCCTCGATGTGGAACGTGAGTTCTTCGTCCGTGCAATCTCGCCAATACGGGTTGTCGGTGGGGTTTCGCTTGTCGATCCGAGTCGTCACCGGTTCGTAGCCTCGTCCCAGCCAGCCGGCAGTTTCGCCCGGCCTTTCGAGTCGCACCTTGTATTCCTGCAACCTGCCCAACGAATTCGGTATCACAAAGTAGTTGGGCACATGGGAAGATTGCTCGGGCCGTTTTTGTGCGAGGTATTCGACGACCGATCCCATCGACGGCCAGTCATTCGGTGTCACGTTGAAGCCTTGACCGATATTGAGATGCCAGCGATGTCCCGTTTGCACATAGTGGCCCGCGCCGCTGTGGTCGTTGAAGCTGTGGCTCATCGTGCGAATGACCGAAAGCTTGTCGGACACCGCAGCAGTTTTCGGCAGGTGTTCCGAGATCAACAGACCCGGCGTGCGGCAGGCGATGGGCTTGAAAGGGCCACGAATCGCTTCCGGTGCATGGGGCTTCATGTCGAAGGTTTCGTGCTGAGCCGGTCCGCCAAACAGAAACAGGAAGATGACGTGTTTGGCCCGAGAATGAGTGATCGCCTGCTGGTCCTCGGCAGCCAGCAATGTCGACAGGTTCAACCCGAGCAACCCCGCTCCGCCGGCTTGAATGAGGCGCCGCCGCGAAACCCCTTCGCACGTTTCTTGATTTCGTCCGAGAATGGTCAGCATTTTCAGTCCTCACGGTTGCCGGTTCCCACCAGCCGAATGGTCGTCAATCCAGTGATCGGTAGAGACCACCTGAAAAAGCGGGACAGGCACCCACATGTTGAATTTCGAAATTGAATTGGCACAACATGTGGGAGCCAGTCCGGCTTTTCCCAAAAAAGGGGGACAGGCACGAACATGTTGCGGTTTGCAAAGCGACATGCACAACATGTTGGAGCCAGTCCCCGTTTTTTGG
>JAQBZS010000530.1 GCA_027622115.1 Planctomycetota bacterium
TCGATGCGGCCCACTTCACATACGGCACATATCTGACGTGCCTCTGGGCGTTCATGACAATCTTTGTGTGAGCGGCGTCGGGGCGGCTATGATTCAATGTCCTTGGGGCGTGGGACGCGATTTCGCGGATGCGTTGCCGGCTTAAGCCAGGCACTCGACAAGTTGCTCGTGAACCGGCGTGCCGTTGCTGGCCAGCATGTCCGCGACTTCCACGTCAAATGCCGATCCGTCGGTCTTTGAGATGCGGCCGCCGGCTTCGAGCAGGATCACCGCGCCGCCAGCCATGTCCCACGGTTTCAAGCTGCTGGACCAATAGGCTTCCATCCGCCCGGCGGCAACGTACGCCAGATTCAAGGCCGCCGATCCCGTTCGCTGCAGATGCTGGGCTTGCGAAAGTACGGTCAGGAAACGTTGTACGGCCGGGTCGTTCTTGTCCGTCACAAGCGGCAGGCTGGCCATCACCAAAGCGCGGTCAAGTCCGTCGATCGTCGAAGGACTGAGCGGCGAGCCGTTGACCGTTGAGCCAAGTCCCGCGGCTGCGGAAAACATTTCATCGCGAGTGGGGTCGTAAACCACGCCGACTTGCAACTTGCCGTCAATCTCCAACGCGATCGACACTCCGTAGTACGGAAACCGATGCACGTAGTTCGAGGTGCCGTCGAGCGGGTCGATGATCCAGCGGCAACCGGACTGACTGTGATCTTCGACCAAGCCTTCCTCGCCGAGAAACCCGTGGTCGGGATACCGTTCTGTGATGAATTTGCAGATAGCCGTTTGCGAGGCCAAGTCCGCTTCGGTCACCAAATTGAATTGGCTCTTTTCGCTGACGGTAAACTTGGACGCCCATTCCTCAAGGATGTCTCCGCCGCGTCGTGCGGCCAACTCGGCGGTCTCTCGAAACTCGTGCAGATCCACTGCGTACTCCTCTGCCTTGTGCTCGTTTCATGCGAGCGGAACGAAATTGTGAGCGGGAAGAGTAACAGGCTGATACCGAATGACGCGCCTTCTCCACCTAACCCGGCGAAGCCGGAACCAAGAAGTAGGGGACAGGCCCCGACTCGGGTCATTGATCTGACTGACCCGTCCGACCCGACTGATCGGTCCGATTTCCCGATCATTTTGCGCAGGATTTCACCGATAAGAAGTCTAAACCCCTTCACTTCATTTCGAAACGCGTGACGGATCGATGGATCGCAATAGGGCCGATGCTTCGGCTTCTTCCGAGAACGGAAGATAAGCAGTGAGAGCAAACCGTTTGGCACGTGTCGGCAGCCCGCGGTTCGGACCCAATTTGAACGTGGGATTCGGAGTTGCCGAAGGCACGGGAAGAATCTTGCGGGTCCGATTGGCAGCATCTTCAGCTTCCAATTCCTTGAAGCGACTGGCGACGGATTCGCTTGCTGCGAGAAAGTGGCCGTATTCTTGGGTCGTGAGTCCGCGGCGAACTTGGGCGTTGAAGTCTTCAATGTTGACCGAGCGGCTCGCTTTGTCGCGACACGGGCCTTGCAGAATCCCGAACACCGAGCCCACGAAATCAATGCATCGTGCTCGAGTATTGCGTTCAAATTCGCGGAAGCGCGTTTCGTCATTCGGTTCATGACCTTGAGCGACACGACCGTGAACGGCAGCCCCTTCTGTTTCCGGCCGAGTTTGCGAGAGCACCAGCTTCAGCAATTCTAGAGCCTCGATCGCGGCTCGCTGCATGTGTCGATCGACATCCACGCGACCCACTCCTTCGTGCTTGGACAGTCGCTGCTGAATCAGCAAACGAAGTGGCGCCGTATAAAGCCGCACCGCGGCGCGGGTTTGAGCGTGGGAGTGGGATGCGGGGTGACGGGTTCGCGCTGCGGTTTCGGACGATCGGGGACGTGTGTCGTCGAATGCGGCGATCGGTGCCGACCGGCGCTCGAATCCGATGAATCTCGCTCGGCGGATGACTTGGATTGACCGTCACGCTTCTCCAGCCCGGCGATGGTTGGCATGTTCGCTGCTTTTGAATTCCGACCCGGCTGAGTCGGCACGGCGAGTTTGAGAGTCCGTTGCACCGTGACCGTGTTCGTCGATTGTGGAACCGTGATCGGCTCGGACTCGTGTTGATAGCCTTCCAGTTGAAACTGGATGCGACACCGGCCCGGCTTCAATTTCACTTGCAGGGGCGTTACGCCGGGAAGTTTCTCGGTGTCGACCAAGACCACGGCTCCCGGTGGAGTCGATTCGAACAACACCGTCGCACGAGTATCGGACTGCGGCCAAAACACAATCGCGACCAGCAACAGCACCACCACGGCGGCCAGACCGATTTGCACGGGCGGGCGCTTTGATAAATCGATCCAGTATTCCGCTTCACGCCACGTGAGCGGGGTTTCGTCGAAGTCGTCATCGTTGTTGAAGATATCCGGACGCGCTCCCACCGGAACCGCGCCTTCATCAAATTCGGCCGTGGGCTCGGCAGTCCCTGCCGACGGCAGCCCATCAGTGTCGATCAACCCGCCCGACGCGATCGGCCGCAATTTCTCGACGACCTCGCTCGCCGAGCCAATTCTCAATTTGACTTTTTTCCGCAGCATGCGATCGAGAACCTCAGCCGCGTCGCGCGGCAGGCCGAGTCCCAATTCCTCGACCGGCGGCAACGCGACTGTGGATGACGAATGCCATTTCATCCAAGCCATCGTGTCTGCGACTTGGCCGCCGATGCCTTTGAAGTGTTCGGCATGTCGCGGTCCGAGAATCGCTTCCAACACGGTGTGGGCCAAACAATACAGATCGGTTTGCGGTCCGCATTTGCCAAAGACATCGCCCGAGATCATTTCCGGTGGGATGTGTTTGCGAGTGCTTCGCGGGATGAGTGTCTCGCCGGATTCCGATAAACCACTGGACGGCCCCAGCTTAAAGTGACCTTCCTCCGTCACGTAAATGCAGCTCGGATTGATGTCGCCATACAGGAAATCGCGACCGTGGATGTGGCTCAACGCCTGGGCGATCTGAACGAGCAATTCGACGGCTTCGTCCGGCGAGAGCGGGTTGCGTTCCAGTCGCTGATCCAGCCGTTCTTCGGCGAGTTCCAACACGCACCATTTCCGGTCGGGATTCACTTCGTACATGGCGAGCACATGTTCGCTGTGCAGGCCACCGAGGAACCTCGATTCATTCCAGAATACGGTTTCCGCCTGAGCGGACTCCGAGACGAGTTGTCGCACAGCCACGTCGCGCTGGGCGGATCGGTCGAAGGCGCGGTAGACGCGCGTCGTGCTGCCCTGACCAATGAACTCCATGAACATCAGTCGCGAATCTTCTGGAAGCGTAACGCTCGCATCGCCCGACTGTGAATTGCCGCGAGACAGAGGATTGGGGCGAGGTGTTTCATTCGCGTTCGCCGGTTTTTGTGGCTTCTGTCGATTGCGAATTGCTTTGCCCGGTGTCTCGCCGCGATCTTGCAGATTTGCGATTGGGGGGGCCGTTTTGTGCGGCCACGTACCATTTGTGTCCGGACCCGATTCGCCGTTGGTACGACTTGAGCGTATGGGCTGTACTTGGACGATGCCGTCGGTATCGGTTGACGCGTCGGTTGGCTTATCGTCGCGTTGCCCGTGTCCGTTGATCGGATTGTCGTTGCCGGTGTTTGCATGTCCGTCGACTGAACTTCCATTGGTTGAATTGCCGTTCCGTGGTCGTGGATTCGAATGGACGTCGCGACCGCCAATCTGAGTCGTCAAGGGCTGAATTCCATGACCGCCGCCATTCGAATCCATCAAGTGAATTCGTTTCACCGGTGCCACAATGGCGTCCTGCTTCAATTCAATGTTGTACTTCCGTCGCGATTCGTCATTGATCAAGACTCGCCGAGCCGTTTCGATCTCTTTCATGAGCTGGACGCACTTGCCGTTGTTGATCCCGACGAGATGCGGTTGCAAACGCTGATGCTGTTGCTTCGCGGCGGTCATGACGACTGCGGCGTCCACGTTGCGGCGATCCAGCCCCAGGAGTCGGTAGTGTGTTAACGGCCGTTGATCGCGAGGAATGCCTAACCACTCGGCGTACGGATCGCGGACGATATTGCTGCGCATTGAAGTGCTCCCGGAATTGCGAGTCTGCTCGTTCCAGGAGATTCCGATCGGCGGCAACACCGGACATCGATTCGACAAACTTCCGTTGGCTGGTCGCTATTCCCAGTCACCGACCAATTCCACCAAGCGGTCAACTTGGCTGGACTCACCGGCCACCACCAGCGTCATGCCGGGCTCGAAGCGTTCCAGGGCCGAGGGGTTCGGGACGAATTCCGTTTGGTTCGATCGGCGTAGCGCGATGATCCGCAAACCGCACTGACGATGGATTTCGTGCTGAACGATCGCGTGACCGGTCAACGGAGCCTGCTCGCGGCAGACCACGGCTTCGAACCGAACGGACCGAGCGCTCACCAGCAACTGATTGATGAATGTGGCCACGCCCGGACGGAGCAATTCCGCGACCAGCCGCCGGCCGCCGATCCTGCTGCGGCTGGCGACTTCGGCACCCGCCTTCATTAACCGAGGTTCGTCATGCGGTGATCCCACGGAACTGACGACGCGAAGTTTTGGCTGGATCTGCTTGGCGGTCACCACCACGACAAGATTGTCACGTTCCGTCGGCAAGGCGGTCGCCAAGCCGCACGCATTCTCAAGATCCGCCTGACGCAAGATCGCGGGATCCTGTGCGTCTCCGTGAATGATTCGCAGGTCCGGTCGTTGTTCAGCTAACTGACGGACTCGTGCTTGCGACAATTCGATGCCCACGCACGCGCGACCTGACACTTGCATTTCGTTCAAGATTTGTAGACCCGTGTCACCGATCCCGCACACAACGTACTTATGCACTTGAGCTGCGGCTTGATTGGCGAACTCCCCGGCGTCACTCGACGTATCGACCGAAGGTGCCAATGTCGACCGGCTGCTCGCAAGCTGACCTGTTAGCAGCGATTCCGCTTTTGCCAACTGAACCGGATCGCCAATCATCGAGAGTCGGTCGCCGGGTCGGAGCACCGCTTCCGGCGCAAGGTTGTATTCGAATTCCGATTGGCCGGATCGACGAACAGCCAACACGGCGGGCAGGTCGTCTCCAAGAAGTTGACCGAAGCTGGTGACGCTTGAATTCTGGCCCACCTCGATTCCCCGAGCCACCACGTGCTGCTTGCTTTCGCCTTGCAGGAACAGATCCACGAACTGCAAAGCCGTGGGGCGAATCAACTGGCTGGCGGCTCGGACTCCCACCAGGTACGGCGTGCAGACGACGGCATCGGCTCCGGCAGGCTTGAGCCGGGCCGCTGAATCCAGTGTGGCGGAACGCGAAAGAACTCGCAGGTCCGAACGAGACTGCTTGGCCGAAACAATCGCGATCAGATTCAGACGATCATCGCCAAGGGCGCTAATCAATCCGCGTGAAGTAGCAAGTCCCAGTCGTTCGAGCGATTCAGATTTCGTGGGATCGGCAGTGACGATTGCCACCGAGGGGGACAGTTCGCGCAAATTGTTGATCCGGTCGCCGTCGGCATCCATCACGGCGCACGCCACTTTTTCGGCGACCAGTCGCTCGACAACACCGGTCGCCACGTCATCCGCGCCGCACACGATCACATGGTCTTTTAGTCGAGACAGTTGCTTGCGGATGCGGCGTTCGCGTTTGAGCGTTTCGTATTCGCCTTCCGCGAAGAACGCCGTCATTTGCGCGATGACATACAGAAAA
>JAQBZS010000531.1 GCA_027622115.1 Planctomycetota bacterium
GCGTTGGCCGCGTGTGCTGCATATCGCCAGTGAAGGCACGTCGAATGAATTCACCCCGAACGGCAAGCACTTCGTGACCCGCGAATGGTCGGATACCGGCTCGTCCGACGAAGAAGTCGTTCTTTGGGACGCCGCCAAACACATTCCGCTCAAGAAGACGTCGCGACCGTATGTGGAAAGACGCCATTTCGAATTCACCAGCGACGGACGGTTTTACTTGGAACGCGGCGACTCACCGCACGACATCAACCTGCGTGACATCGCCACGACGGAACTCGTTCACAAGTTTTCTCACGCAGCGGAAGTCACCGCGCGAGCCCTCAGCCCCGACGATTCCACGTGTCTCGCCGCGACCAAGGGCGGCTGGATTCATTTGTGGGATCTGCGAAGCGGACGGAAGTTGATGGCGGTTGACGTGGGGTTGGTTCACGTGTTGTCGCTGGATTACCGACCCGATGCTCGGCAATGCCTATTGGGGACGAAAGACGGCATCGCGGTGACGTTGGACTTGCCGTCCGGTGCAACCGGCGTCCGCTTTGAAAACACGGAAACGGGCGAACCCACGAGCGGTCACGCCAAATTCAGCCCGGACGGTTCGCGAGTCGTCATCGAATCCGCGGGCAACGAATTCCATCAAGCGTCGCTGTGGAACGCCGTAACCGGTGAGCGATTGCAACTGCTGGCGAGTCCGCCGTCGCACAACATTTGGTTGAGCCCGAACGGTCGCTGGGCTTTGTGCGTGCCCTGGCACACGGTTCCGATTCGGCAACGCTCGCGACGCATCGAGCATTGGGCCATGCTCCAGACAGTCCCGAACCGGATTGAGCTGCGAGACACTTCCACTGGGAACGTCGCGCATGTCTTCAAGGGTTTTGGCCGGTATTGGCACGACAACGGAAGCCCTTCGAAGGTGCCTCGCGAATATCGAATCACGTGGCCGCGGAGCAAGCACGACCTGGGCATCGTCGAGCCGTTGATGCCGCAGACGTCGGAGAGCTTCAAGACTGCGATCTTCTTGGATGCGGTCTTCGAGTTTTCGCCGTCGCAGCGCGAAGTCATTCGCCGGATCGAGGGGCTTGACGACGTCGCACGGGAATGGCTGCTGGGCATGATTTCGTCTGAAATCGTGTCCGATCAATCAGAGGTTCAGCGGATTCGCCTCAAGCAAAAGCGACTCGACGGCAGCTATGCCGACCGGCCCGTGAGCGGTCTTTCGTCCGCACCGGTGGCGGTCGTCGAGAATTCCGAACGCGTCCTTCGAGAATTTACGGACGACGCGGTCTCGACGGTCGGACCCGCAAACGCCGTGTGGTCCGTCACTGCAACCGCAGTCAATGGCGAAGGCACGCGCGTGGTGATCGCATATCGCAACGACAGACAGACCGCGACGAAGAGACTCGTCACATGGGATGTCGAGTCCGGTCGGCGATTGAAAGAGATCGCCGTGACCGAGAAAGACCTGGACCGGGGCTGGGACATCAAGTCTCTGGCCTTCAGTCCCGACGGTCGCTACTTGGCCATCGGCTTCAACTACGACACGTATCTCATGGACTTGACGAACAACCAACGCTTCCACGTTGCGGACATTCGAGATTCGCTGTCGGCGAATGTCGAATTCGTAAGCTTTAGCCCCGACGGTCGCCGAGTCGTTTGTGCAGACGAGCAGCGATCGTTGTGGGATATCCCGAATCGAAAGAAGCTGGCCGAACTCAAAATCGACGATAGCAGGCCGAATCCGATCTTCAGCCCAAACGGTAAGTTCGTGGCGATGTTGAGCAACCGGGCGTTCCACTTCTGGGATGCCGAAACGGGTGAGAAACAATTGCTCGATCAGCAGGGCTACCATGCGGGGCTCTTTCAATTCTCGCCCGACGGCAAGCGATTCCTCGGAGCGAAGTCGGCCGGCAAGGACCACGAATATCGCGTGCGATTGACGCTATGGGATTTTCAGAACGGCAAGGAACTGGCGGCGCTGTACAACGCTGCCGACCCGCGAGAAATCGTTCGCGGCGCGGTGTTCACTCCGGATGGCGAGCGACTGGTCACGACCTATCCCAATCGACTGGCGGTGTGGGACGTCACAACCGGCAAGCAGATTTCATCACACACGAATCCACGCCGCGAGTTCGAATTTCAAGGCAATCAGCAATCGCCGGTTTTCATTGATGACCGAACGTTGATCACGGTCCATCACACCGGTGCCACAAGGTGGGATCTCGATACAGGTCAACCCATCGTTGATTATCCGACACCGCGCAGCCGCCGAACGAGTGTGCGATTGGGGTCCGGCGACCGCCGATTGCTGACGGTGTCCCCCGGCCGACATGCCGCGTTGTGGGATATCAAGTCGGGTCGAAAGCTGCTGACTTACGCAGACGTACCTGCGGACTTGGATTTTCAGTTCGACGCCATCCGTTTAAGCTCCGACAACCGCGAACTCTTCGTCGTCCACCGCCAAGGCGAGGCGATTACGGTTTGGGACGCCGAATCGGGTCGAATGACCAAACGCCATTTCTTGCTCGATCGCGGGCGCGAATGGGTCAATGAGCACCACGAGAAATGAGTGGTGGGCAGTGCCCACCCTGCAAGTGCTCGCGCGCATTTTGTCGCGCCGTGGCGGCGACGTTTCGACTCTCATTTGGCAAGATGATCGCTCCTTCGACTCTCGTCCTCGAACCATTCCGGAGAACAAGAATGCCTCGCATTCCATTGGATCCATTTCACCGCGTCGCTCTGTTTGTTGCCGTACTGGGTGCTTCAGCCTTGATCGGACCGTTGCGAGCCGCGGACCAGGTGGTCGCACTTCGTGTGGTCACCGATCACCAGGATGCGCTTTACAAAGTCGGCGACGAAGCGACCTTTCTCATCAACGTCTCGCGCGGCAAGGAACGCGTGACGGACGGCAGTGTTGCGTTTGTCGTTGACGATTTCCTGGCGGGTGGAAAATCGGCGGGACTGCCGGAAGGTAGCATCTCGCTCGCGGGCAATGACGCACGAGTTGTTGTGAAAGGCCGACGTCCCGAATTCCTGCGCTGTCAGGTCACCTACAAACCACGCGACGGCAAGCCGCTGCGAGCCGTCGCCGCAGCGGGGTTCTCGCCCGAGAAAATCGGATTGAGCCTGCCGGTTCCCGCGGACTTCGATTCGTTCTGGGCAGAGCAGAAACGTGAACTCGCGAAAGTGAAGCTTGATCCCAAACTGACCCCGGTCGACCACGCGAATGCCGCGATCGAATGCTTCGACGCACAGGTGCAATGTTCGGGTGGAGCGCCCGTTTCCGGTTATTTCGCAAGACCGAAGGCTGCCAAACCCAAAAGCCTGGCCGCCGTGCTCTGGGTTCATGGAGCCGGAGTTCGTGGTTCGAGCCTCGGCAACGCCGCGAAAGGGGCTCAGGCAGGAATGCTGTCGATGGACATCAACGCGCACGGGATCCCCAACGGAAGGCCGGGCGCGTTCTATTCCCAGTTGAGTGCCGGAACGCTCAAGGACTACCGCTATTCCGGACGCACCAGCCGAGACACGAGCTACTTTCGCGGCATGTATCTGCGTCTGGTGCGGGCGATCGACTTCTTGACGTCGCAGCCCGAATGGAACGGTCGGACGGTGGCTGTCATTGGACACAGCCAGGGCGGCGGTCAATCGTTGGTGGCCGGCGGTATCGACGATCGAGTCACTCTGATCACTCCCGGAGTGCCGGCCATCTGCGACCACTCGGGACAGGCGGCCGGTCGCATCAACGGCTGGCCCAAGCTGGTTCCCGATGGTCCCGACGGCAAACCGGACCCGCAAATCTTGAAGGCCGCGCAGTATGTCGATGCGGTGAATTTCGCAAGTCGTTGTCGAGCGGAGGCCATCATGAGCGTCGGCTTCATCGACGCCGTGTGCCCGCCGTCGAGTTGTTACGCCGCGTACAACGCGCTGCTCGGCAAGAAAAGCGTGATCAATGAACCGCTGATGGGGCACGCCGCTCCGGCACACATTCAGGAAGCGTTCTTTGCTCGGATTCTGGATCACGTCAAGTCTAACTAAACGTTGACTCAACAGCCTCCGACCCGAGTTTCGACTGGGCAACTCTCGAAGGATTCGGCTTCCAAATGGGTACGAACGCGGTGTCTCTGACCGTGAGCGACGGGTCTGCAAGTGCTACGGCAATCGCATTTGTGGACGTTGTAGATCAACAGCTCGTTGGCTGGTCGATCGATTCACCGGCAAATGGTGCGACGGTCACGGAGTTTGCTCCCGTGGTGATTAGCGGCACTTGAGGCACAAACCCGTCGTCAAAAACCGTCACAATCGAAATCTGGAGTGTTGACCACGACGGAGATGATCCTCTCCACGAGTTCGTGATTAACAGAACTGAGTTAGATACTGCCAATGCATGGCAAGTCTCTGCTTTGCTTCCCAGCGGCACGTACTCGGTTCAGATGTGGTGGGACGGATTGGTACATCCGGCATTTGATAACCCGTGGGAGATAGGCTTTGACGTTGTTCGCCAAGTTGGGGATCCAACTGATGAATGATCTGGTTGAGGCTCTCCAATTCAGTCGCAAGATGTAGGAGTATCTATGACATATCGCGCAATAGGCAAGTTCACAGTATTGTTACTTATCACTTGGATAACATTGTTACCTGGAAATGAAGAGGACTTAATGGCAAGGCCTCTCTACTTCAAGGTGTGGAAGAAGGTGTACGAACGCAAAGCCGGGTGCTCTGTCTGCCATCCGGTCAGGGACAAGCGACGGCTGAATGATTATGGTATGCGCCTGCAAATGGAACTTGGGCGCCCCAATGTCAAGGACGAGGCAATAATCGAAGAGGCGATTCGAAAGATTGTAAAGAAGAGGCTTTAATAATCGAATCCCAAGACGAAGAAATCAGGAAAGATCGATACCTCGAAAGCATCCAGGCCCACTTCTTGCTACTGCCATCGTATCGTCGTTTTCCCAGCGACGACGAATTCCATCGCGACCTGCAAACTCGCGATCTGTACAACTTCCGCAGTCGCAGCTACTGGCTCCGCCGCCTGGAAAACCACGGCCGCAAAGAGCGAGTCGTCGTCGACGAGTACACCATCGAACACATCATGCCGCAAAACGACGGGTACGATCTGCTGAGAGCGGCAGAAACAGCCTGTTTTCGCGTCTATTTCGAGACAACGGGCGTCAGGCGACAGTATTCAGTAGCATTTTCTTAGCGGCACACGACTTGAGCATCTCGGCGAAAGTGGCCGACCAAACGTCGCTTACGACAAGCATTCGAAACGTCAGAATGATCTGTAAGCCCTTCTTCGTCCAACGCATGCCTGACAGCTTCGCCCGTTGCGTGAACACCGTCTTGCACCCCGCTTCCGTCACCCAGTCTCAGTATGGATTGGATCAGCGCCTTCAACTCAACCGTCATCTTCTCCTGGCCAAGCTCCGGAGCATAGCCTAAATAAACCGTACCCAGCCGGCGTCCGCGCCGGTTGTAGACCGTAATCGTGGCACATGTGGCGACTTCAAATGCGCGACCGAGGCCGACTGTGACACCGTCCCGCCCCAAGGACAACACCGGCCGGCAACGGCCCCGCGACGCGTCCGCCTGCCGGAGCAGTTCGACAACACGCCGGGCCTGCTGTTCCCGGCGGTGCGGTTCAAGCCGGCGCGGGCGATCGACTTCTTGACGTCGCAGCCCGAATGGAACGGTCGGACGGTGGCTGTCATTGGACACAG
>JAQBZS010000532.1 GCA_027622115.1 Planctomycetota bacterium
GGCCCGTTGCTCATGGGTCGGTCATCCGGCGGGGTGGCACTGGCGAACATGACTGACCGGGTGTCAAGCCAAGGACAACAATGGCGAAAACGTCGGCACATTGAGCCCTCTCTACGAGTTCACGGTCGTGTCAAATGTGGCGGTGGCCAACAACATTGAGGGCAACATCACCGACGCAACTCCGCTGTTCGGTTGGAATGCAGTCCCCGGAGCGGCTGTCTATGAGCTTTGGGCGGACAACCGGACAACACCCGTCCGCAAAGCCATCTGGGACAATCAACTTTTCGTGGAACAAATGCAGCAGCGGAAACCCCTGGACGACCACGGTTTTCAATGGCAGGTCAAGGCTACTGGCTGGAACGACCAGCGTGGAAGTTGGACGCCGGTCCAAAGATTCACGGTCGAATTGTCGGCTCCGAATACGCCCGTCATTTCCAATCCACTCGCCGGAAGTTCGACCCACGACACGACGCCGACGATTGATTGGGGGGACGTACAGCATGCGACTCTTTACGACTTGTGGATCGACAATCGAACTACGGGCATTCGCCAATTCATTCGCGCGTCAAAGCTCACTGCATCCGAATTTACACCGTGCGATCCCTTTCCGCCCGGCGAATACTCGGTTGAAGTCCGGGCCGCCAACGAGCAACGAACGACTTACGGAGGCAACATCAGCAACTGGAGTACGAAAGTGATCTTCACCATCACGAATGCTGCCCAATTGAGCCAAGCTGTTTCAACCTTCAAGTTTGGCGGAGACTTCGTAAACCGACCGAAGATCGATTGGAACACGAATCGTGGTGAATCAACATACCGGACGGATTCGCCGAGCATCACACGTGAAAGTCCAACCCGCTTGGTCAATGAGTTGACTCAACCATTGTCGAGAGACATCAATGAACGCTTTGCACAAATGAGTGCCGAGCGGGCAATCCAATTCCACGTTGGCTTCCACGAGGGTGTTTTCGTGGTTCGAGCCGATTGGATTGGGGAGTCGGAAAGCGAAAATCACGCTGATCCGCAATTCTTGAGCCTGACCCTTGAACTGCAATCGGCAGGTATCGATCGCCTCATGCCAGACATCGGTGCGTTGTTGACCGACATCTAACGGTATTTGTTGGTCAAGTCTTGGGCCGAAATGCAATGATCGGCTAATCTGCTCGTTGATCACAGTTTTTCAGAGTCATTGAAGAAACCGATTGGCTCGACCAACAATTCCCGAACTTCAAGGAGACCCGCAGTGAAACAAGTTTATGCGATGTTCGCGCTGTCGATGCTGATGCTTGGTTGTGGCGAAACCACCAAGTCCTCAGTGGATGACGACAACGCGAAGAAGGTGCCGGACGTCGTTGGCACGGATGCGGACGGTACGTTGATTGTTCTCAAGCTGCCGGGCATGACCTGAAGCGGTTGCGCCGCGTCGGTTCGACGCGATCTGGAAAAGCTGGCGGGTTTGTCGCACCTCAAGACCGATGATTCCGCGAGAAAAGCGATGTTTCGTTGGAAGAACGACGAAAGCGAACTCACCGCCAAGTTGGCTGAATTCGCCGAAAGCAACGAGCACATTAAAGACTTTGAACTGGTGAAGAACTAGCGGATTGATTTTCACCGTCTCAAGCCCGGACCGAGTGCGGTGGTCCGGGCTTTGTTTTTGCGCGACACATGGATGCGATGCCAAAACGAACTCGCTGCGAGACTCGCCATTCAGGTCGGTCGCTTGTATGTAGGTGATGTTTCGACATTTCGACTGGAGTCAATCACATGAGATTCTCAATCGTTTCGTTGGTCGTCGCCTGCTTGATCGGTATCCCAGGCACGCAAGCCGACGTCACTCCGCCCGAGGGTTTCGTCACCCTCTTCAATGGCAAAAACATTGACGGCTGGCATGGTCGACCGCATTTCTCGCCGGTCAAATTGGCGGCGATGACGCCCGAGCAACGCAAGACACAGCTCGACACATGGACGGCCGAAGCCCGGCAACACTGGTCCGTCGACAATGGCGAATTGGTCAACGACGGCAAAGGCCCGTATCTCACGACCGACCGCGAGTACGGCGATATCGAGTTGCTCATTGACTTCAAGACCGTCGCCAAAGCAGACAGCGGCATCTACTTGCGAGGCACTCCCCAAGTTCAGATTTGGGACTACTCGCTGGCCGGCGGTAAATGGAATCGCGGCGCGGATCAAGGTTCCGGCGGCTTGTTCAACAACAGCAAGGGCTCGCCCAGCAAGGAGCCTCGCGTGCTGGCGGACAACAAGTTTGGCGAGTGGAATCAGTTCCGCATCCAGCAAATCGGCGATCGCACCAGCGTGTGGCTCAACGATCAAGTGGTCGTTGATGACGCGCGGATGGAGAACTTTTGGGACCGTCGTCGCCCGCTGTTTGCCAAGGGTGTGATTCAGTTGCAAACGCACGGTGGCGAGATCCGCTGGCGGAACCTGTTCATTCGCGAGATCGGGTCGGACGAAGCGGCGAGCTTGCTTCGGAAACGTGACGCGGACGACTTCGAGACAGTTTTCAACGGCAAGAATCTTGACGGTTGGCAGGGCGATGTTGAGAGCTATGAAGTGATCGACGGCGCGATTCGCTGCCGGCCGGAAAAGGGTGGCAACCTCGTCACGACGCAGGAGTACTCGGACTTCATCGCTCGCCTGGAATTCAAGTTGCCGCCCGGCGGAAACAACGGATTGGCGATTCGCTATCCCGGTTCCGGACGACCTCATGTGTCGGCCGTCGAATTGCAGGTGCTCGATTCCGAACACGAAAAGTATGCGAAACTGGACGCTCGGCAGTATCACGGATCGGCATATGGCCTGGCCGCCGCGCATCGAGGCTATTTGCGACCGACCGGTGACTGGAATTACCAGCAAGTCACGGTGTCCGGCACCACGATCCGCGTGGAATTGAATGGAACGGAAATCCTCAACACCGATCTCGCGACGATCACGAAACATAAGGACGGCGCGATGCCGATTGGCGTGAAGAACACGAAGGGATACTTCGGTTTCGCGGGCCACAATGATCCGGTGGCGTTTCGCAATGTGAGCATCAAGCGACTCGATGGTCGGCATCCGACGGACACCGTGACCGCGCTCAATTCCTGGAGCCCCGAGACCTGGCCGCAGTTCCGCGGTCCGAACGGCACGGCTCGGGCAGCGTCGAACAAGCCGTTGCCCGTGAAGATCGGTCCCACGGAGAGTGTCGCTTGGAAGATCCCGCTGCCGCCCGGGCATTCGTCGCCCATCGTGCATGGCGGGCGGATCTTCTTGACGGCGGTGCGAGACCAGCAACTCGTCACGATTTGCTTGGATCGCGGTACCGGGAAAATCGTGTGGGAGGTTGAGGCACCGCACCAAAAGCTGGAAGACATTCACAGCATCGGTAGTCATGCACAGTGCACGCCGGCAACCGACGGGGAACGCGTGGTGTCGATCTTCGGCTCCTGCGGAGTGTTTTGTTACGACGTTGCCACGGGCGGCTTGATCTGGAGCAAGCCGATGGGTCCGTTCAACAATGAATTCGGCGCGGGCAACTCGCCGATCATCGTGGGTGACAAAGTCATTATCTGCCAGGACCACGACACCGAATCGTTCTTGATGTCGGTCGACAAAAAAACAGGCAAAACGATCTGGCGAACCGACCGTTCCGAATTTCCTCGCAATTACTGCTCGCCAATCATCTGGACGGTGAACGGCAAGCGGCAGATTGTGGTCGCGGCCACGTTGCGAGTCGTCGGCTACGACTTCGAAACCGGCAAGGAGATTTGGACCGTCCGCGAGTTATCTCGGGCCGTATGCACGACGCCCGTGATTGGCGACAACAACGTGCTGTACGTTGCGGGCTGGGCGGCGGGCGGCAACGAAACCGAACGCATCAAGGTTGAACCCTTCGATACCGTGATCGCGGCCCGAGACCGGAACAAGAACGGTACGATCGAAATCGAAGAACTCCCGGAAGGCGGTCCGATTTTTCGCCGCTTCACGCAAGTCGATCGCGACAAGTCCGGCCACATCACGAAGGCCGAGTTCGAGTACTACCGGAATTTATTCGACGTCGCACGCAACGTGATCGTGGCGATTCAACCGGGTGCCGTGGGCGACGCCACCAAGTCGAACGTGCTGTGGGAAAGCCGTAAGTTCGTCCCGTTCTGTTCGTCGCCGCTGTTCTACAACAACTACATCTTCATGGTGAAAGACGGAGGCATCTTGTCGTCGCTCAACGCAGCCACGGGCGCGGTCCTGCAAACCAAACGAGCGGCGGGGACGGGCAATTACTATGCGTCACCGGTGGCCGGAAACGGCAACGTGTATCTCGTGGATCAGAAGGGCGAGCTGACCGTCATCAACGGCTACGCCCATTGGCAGCAACTCCACAAGGCTGACTTCGGCGAAGAGGTCTATGCCACGCCGGCGATTGTCGACGGCGGGATTTTCTTGCGGACGGCCGGGCACTTGTACTGTTTCAATTGAGCCTGGTCAGGCCGATTCCCACTGGCCGATCAGCTGCCGCACTCGACCGCGTCGAGAATATTTCGCTCACTTTGCGGATTCGGTGAAGATCTGCAAAATAATTCTGCTTCTTCGCGCATCTGGTGGGATTCCGCCGGATCAGGCAACGTCCAGGCTGTGGTGTCGGCAATCGAGAGGCTCGATGAGTCAACACTGAACCAACGAACCAACGCAGACAGTTTCGCCAGGAGTTTTTGGATGATTCGCACCACGTTGTGTCTTGCCGTGTTTCTGTCCTTGGATTCGGTTTCGGTGGCTCAGAACGATGCCGGGGTGCAATTCTTCGAACGCAAGATTCGTCCGGTGCTGGTTCAACAATGCTACAAGTGCCACTCTGCCGACGCGAAAGAGCCCAAAGGCGGTTTGCTTCTGGACACTCGTGAAGGCATCCGACGCGGCGGCGAATCCGGTCGGTCGGTGGTCCCAAAGAGTCCGGCGGACAGCCTCATCCTTGAGGCGCTGCGGCACGAGGGACTGGAAATGCCACCCGGCAAGCAACTGCCGGCAGCAGTCATCGCGGATTTCGAGAGCTGGATCCGCATGGGGGCTCCCGACCCCCGCGAAGGCAAGTCGGTCGCGATCCGACGAAAAATCGACTTTGAACAATCCCGCTCGTTTTGGGCGTTTCAGCCGATTCAGCAAGCCGACGTTCCATCCGTGAAAGCGAAGACTTGGCCGAAGTCCGAGATCGATCGTTTCGTGCTGGCGAAACTGGAATCGAACGGTCTCTCGCCCGCGTCCGACGCCGGTCTGCGAACGCTGGCTCGCCGCGTGTACTTCGATTTGATCGGATTGCCTCCCTCGCCCCAACAGATTCAGGCGTTCTTGCAGGCTGCGGAAAAAGACCGTGACCGTGCCCTTGAGTCGCTGATCGACGAGCTTTTGAAATCCCCCCACTTTGGAGAACGCTGGGGTCGGCATTGGCTGGACGTGGTCCGCTACGGCGAATCCACCGGCATGGAACGCAATTACACGTATCCGCAAGCGTGGCGATACCGGGACTATGTCATCGCCGCGTTCCATGCCGACATGCCCTTCGATCGTTTTATTCGGGAACAAGTCGCCGGTGACTTGTTGAAATCCGAGAAAACTGACGAAAGGGTGCGGCTGCTGTCGGCCACCGGGATGCTGGCGATGGGGCCGAAGTCCCTGAATGAACGCAATGTCGAAAAGTTCAAGATGGACATCGTGGACG
>JAQBZS010000533.1 GCA_027622115.1 Planctomycetota bacterium
CATCAGCACCGTCAGCGGCACGTTGAACGCCATCGGCGCCATGTAGGGGCCCATCATGCCCGTGATGAAAAACATCGGCAGAAAGCTGACGATGACCGCCAAGGTGGCGCTGATCAATGGCGGCCGGATTTCGGAGACGGCTTCCAGCACGATCTCGCGCGTGGCCCGTTTCTTTTCCTCAAAGTGCCGGGCGATGTTCTCGACATCGACGATCGGATCATCGACGAGCAACCCGATCGCCAGAATGAGCGCGAACAACGTCACGCGGTTGATCGTGTAGCCGAACAGCAGATTCACGGCGAGCGTCAGCCCAAAGACCACGGGCACCGCGACCGAAACGATCAACGCCTCGCGCCAGCCCATGCTCAGCGTGAGCAGGACGATCACAATGACGATCGCCACGGCCAGTCCTTCGACCAGTTCGTTGACCTTCTCGTTGGCGGTCAGCCCGTAATTGCGAGTGACAATCAACTCGACGTCATCGGGCAGCACCTCGCGTTGAAACAGTTCGGCCGCACGGAGTACTCGGTCGGCCACCTGCACGGCGTTCGCCCCTTTTTGCTTGGAGATCGCCACGGTCACGGCAGACGCGGCTTCCGCCGACGGCGTTTCGTCGAATGGACGCCCTCGTCCGTCCTCCGTGTGGCTACCAGTTCCCAACACTGTACCGGGACTGTCGGCGTGCGGCTTAAATCCACGGGCCGGTCCCCAGCCGTGGCGGACGTATCCAGCAACTTCCGCAGGGCCGTCGCGCACGGTGGCGACGTCCTTCAGAAACACTGGCTGATTGTGAGCGACGCCGATCACCAAATCGCCCAGTTGTTCCGGTCGGCTGAGCGCGACTCCCGCATCGACATGCACGACGGCATCCGCGCGCGTGAACTCGCCGGCTGGCAGCGTGACGTTCGCTCCTCGAATCGCACGTTGTACTTCCAACACGCTCAGGCTGTGTGCTCGCAGAAGGTCGGGATCGAGCGTGACTCGCACGGCGCGCGGTTCACCGCCGACAACGGCCGCACGAGAAACTTGCGGCAACGCCGACAGCCGCTCGACGAGCTCCTCACCGATGCGCCGCAACGCATGACTGTCCTGGCCGGTGCCGGTCAGAGCCAGTGTGACGATCGGCACATCGTCGATCTCGACCGGCTTGACCACCCAGCCAGCGACACCGGGCGGCACGCGATCGACATTCTCATCCAGCTTCTTGAAGAGCTTGACCAGACTGCGCTCACGATCCTGCCCGACGAAGAACCGCACCGTGATGATCGCCTGATTCTCGCGCGACTGGCTGTAGACGTACTCGACGCCGTCGATCTGATAGAGCACTCGCTCCAACGGCGTCGCGACCAACTGCTCGACTTCGGCCGCCGAATGGCCGGGGAAGTTGACGTAGATGTCCGCCAGCGGCACGACGATTTGCGGGTCTTCTTCCCGCGGCGTCACCAGCAACGCCGCACCGCCGACGATCAGCGAGAAGACGATCAGAATGATCGACAGATTCGATTCCAGAAAGATGCGGACGAGTCGCGTCAGCGGATCGGACGGAACGCGATCGGGAGGCAATACGGAGTCGCTCATCGGCTCCCTTTCGCGGCAGGCTCCGCCGAGACGATCACTCGTTCGTTCGGTCGCAGTCCCGACAGCACTTCCACATCGTCGTCGAATGTCCGACCAAGCTGGACCGCGCGACGCT
This sequence comes from Planctomycetota bacterium, assembly GCA_027622115.1. Classification (GTDB taxonomy): domain Bacteria; phylum Planctomycetota; class Planctomycetia; order Planctomycetales; family Planctomycetaceae; genus JAQBZS01. The sequence goes on from JAQBZS010000533.1 coordinate 1,694, forward strand.
GCGCTCGACCATCGCTGACCACATCCACCAACGTCAGTTGCCCGACCTGCCGCACTGCGCGAGTCGGTACGACGAGAACTTCTTCCTGCTCCAACGGCAGCAACAGCCGGCCGAACATGCCGCTGTAGACTCCGGGAGGACAAGGGCCGATCACTTTCACTGTGAACGACCGGCTGGCCGCTTGAGCTTCCGGCACGATTTCGCTGACGGTGGCTTCGCACTCGTAGCCGAGCGATTCCAGTCGCGCGGGCAGTTTCTGTCCGACGGACAGTCGCAATGCGAGCGACTCGCGAACCGTCGCCACCATTTGCATGTGGGTGGGATCATACAACGTCAGCAGGACTTGCCCCGGCGTGACCGTGTCGCCGACTTCCACTCGCTTATCCACGACCGTTCCAGTCAACGGCGAGCGGAGCGTCGAGTATTCCAGAATGACTCGCGTTTCTCGAATCGCCTGCCGCGCACGTTCAACCTCGGAAGTTGCGGTCTTCATGGCTGCGAGTGATTGATCATAGTCAGCTTGAGACACCACTCTTTTGTCGAGAAGTTGCTTGACACGCGCGTAATCAGCATCCGCTTGCTGCTTGCGAGCGATAGCACTGGCTTCGACCGCCTCCGCCTGTGCCAATCGCGATTGCAAATCGGCGTCATCGAGTTTCACCAGCAGTTCGTCTCGCTCGACCGACTGCCCCGCCTTCACATGGACTTCGGCCACGCGAGCCAGCAGTTTGGAACCGATCGCCGATTCATGAACCGGCTTGATCGTTCCGATGGCCGTCTCAAAGCGCGGTCGCTGAATGAGCCGCACCTCCGCTTGTGCCCCGTCGGCCGCGCGCGATCCGACCGATTCAGGCACAACGTCCCGCACTTTTTCGTGAAACTTTCCCGCGAGCCAGAACAACACCACGACGATGCCGCCGGTTGCCAACACGGCCGCGCCGATTTTCGCGGAGACAATCAGCCATTTCGGCGTTCGTCGAGGTACGGTTGTAGTTGGTGCCGTGGGTGCCATGAGCTTATTCCGAAAGGACTGCGGTTTGTTTCAGACGCATCAGGCCGTCTTCCATTTCGTAGATTGTATCAAACACATTCAGAGCACGTTGGTCGTGGGTCACGACGATCACGCCGGTGCCATGTTCGTGGGCGACTCGCGCGAACAGTTCCATCACTTGCCGACCGGTCACGCTGTCGAGGGCGGCGGGGGACAAAAGGGGGGACAAAAGGGGACGCAGCTCATTTTCGGGGTCATGCTCGATCCTTTCCTGCTTAACGCTGATTGGGTGCGCTACCGCACTCACTCCTTCGGAATGAATTCGATGTAGTCTACGGTCGGCCATTCGTTCTTGTCAGCCAGGGTGGTGATCCGCATTGCGTCGCCCGGTTGCAGAGGGACGTTTTCGCCGAGATGCTTTCGCGCGGCCGTTTGCTCGGACGGCTCGCTGCCGGCAAGGTCTTGATCGTAGGTCCACTCTTGGCGGAGCAACCTCTTGTGCTCGCCGAGAAAGTCGCCCCGCGCCAGTTCGAGTTCCGCCCGCGCTCGGCCGTCGTTTTCGTCGAAGTAGCCGCCGACCACGTCGTAGTTGCCTGCCGGCAACTGCAGCCGCGTGTACAGCGTGGTGGGCGTGGTGGTCATGGCCGTGAACTTGCGGACGTACTTTCCTGCCGAGGCGAACGGAGCGTCTTTCACCGCGTGGAATTCAAGCAGCATGTGCTCGGCCTCGATGCGGATCGGCCGTCCGCGCGGCGGCCATTCCGGATGAACGAACACGGCGACCAGGTCGTCAACACTCATGGTGCCGTCGTCGGCGATGAGCTGGAACAGATAGGCGCCGGGCGTCGAAAACGTGGCGGTCGTTGCGGCCGAGGTTTCGGCCGCGAACACAACCGGCGCCGGGGGGAGAGAATGGGGGGAGAGAATGGGGACGCAGCTCTTTGACTAGGATTTCATGGTTTCTCTTTTCGAGTGTCGTGAGAACTCGGCTCAATCGTGCCGTTACGCGAACAAATGGTTGAATCATCCCAATCCGTTACATCTCAGCAATCGACCGCAGGAACCGCCAACGCGATTTCCGGTCACGAACGCGAACCGTTTCATGGACGCAGCTTATCTGCCGTTTCCTGGCAACGACTACTTCTCCAGTGGCTTACCTTTCGGCTCATCGACGGTGCGCAGCAGTTCGATGCGGTCGAAGAGGGCGGGGCCGGCGATGGCGGTGGGGGCGAGGCCGGTGAGGGTGAAGTCGCCGAAATCTTGCCACAGGTCGCGGGTCATCACGGTCCAATCGGCGGGCGGACGCGGGGCGATGCCGACCGCTTGCCAACTCGTCAGGTTGCGACCGGCGAAGTAGCGACGGAGCGGTTGATCGGCCGGGGGCCACTGGCCGTCGGCGGCGAATTCGAGCATCACGCCCGACGCTTGCGGCGACTTCCACGCGAAGCGGATGGTGCGGTACTCGCCGACCGCCGGTTGCTCGCGGATGCGGAACTCCCAGCCCTTGATGCGCGGCGAAAAGCGTTGCGGCGGCGTGATCCGCAGGCTCGATTCGCCGGTGACAGGGGATTCGGAGAGTCGGCCACTCAGTCGTTTGTTAGCGAGCTGGGGTCCGGAGAGGTGCCGACCGAGTGGTTTGCCATCCGGCTAGGGTCTGGATTGGTGCCGACCGGCGGGTTGGTCATGGCGGGTGGGTCCGGACGAGCGAACGGCCGAGTCGGCGGCTTGGAATCGTCGTAAGTACGAGCAAACGCGCGTCGGTTTGCCATCCCGGACCCGAACGCATAAACAACCACTTACCCGTTTGCCTCTGCGGACCCTAACGGATAAACGACCACTTATCCGTTTGCCTCTGCGGACCCTTACGCATAAACAACCACTTACCCGTTTGCCTCTGCGGACCCTAACAGATAAACAACCACTTACCCGTTTGCCTCTGCGGAAGGGTCCGGGGAGGCAAACGGCTGGTCGTTTGCTTGTCCGGACCCAAGGTTTATGACTACCAGCAAGGGTTTACGTCATTTTGACCCTTCCGCACCGGCGAGCACTTACGTCGCCGCCAGTCGCGAGTCAGTCGGCCAGCCAAACTGAGCACGACGCGCGAGCGAGTGGTTGCCGCGAATGGGTTTGGCCCAACGCCACCACTCGCTCGCGCGTCGTGCTGACTGTCCTGTGCGGTGCGCGGGCCTCCCGCCCCCGCACCGCATGGGACCAACGGTCTCCTGCGGTTTCGGTGAGAGCTGCGGTCCAGCCCAGCGGCGGCGTCGGGAGACCCGCGCCGAGCGAAGTCTTATGACACCGTCTGCTGATAGAGGTATTTCTGGAAGCCGACGAACACGGTTCGGATTTGTTCGGGCTGGCCGAGGTCGGCCATCGCGTCGGCGAGGGCGTTGTATTTGAGTTTCAGCAGCGGCGAGAGTTTTTCTTGGTCCAGTTCATGCACTCCGACTTTCACATACTGAGCCAGCACGAAGTTGAGAAATGCCTGTTGCTTGCTGTCGAAATGGGTTTGGATTTCGAGCTTGGCTCTTGTCGCCCGCTCGTCACGGGTCAGGGGGGTCAGGGCAAACGCAACGTGCGCGAGCACGTCAAACAGGTCACTTTTCTCGGCGTCGATGATCTTTTGCATTTCGGTCATCTGGTCGATGCCGAATCCTTTCTCGGCCAGCCCTTCCAGCAGCTTTGACCGAGTATCGGGGGCACTCCACAGCGATCGCAGTTCCGCTTCATCACTGAAGAAGTCAGGGAACTTGCCGAAGAGGCTCTCCATGAATTGCTGAGCCGACATGGGCGTTCCGTCGGGATGCCAGAAACTCGTCGCCATCATGTGTTGGATGGTCCGTTCTTTGCCGTCGGCGAGCTTGATCCTGATGCGCTTCTTGGTCGGCTTCTCGCACACGCACGGAATCAGGCCACACGTTGAGCAGACGTTCGGCCCGCATTCGCACGGACTCTGGCCGCACGTCGCGCAGGGTGGTGTCGGCACCTTCGCACAGACG
>JAQBZS010000534.1 GCA_027622115.1 Planctomycetota bacterium
TGCTGCACCACGTTTCGTTCCTGGTAGTCCAGCGGCTCTTGGTGGAATTCCAGCGTCGCCAATGCGTAACCCAGACGTTCTTCGGGATGCGGATACTCGATCAACAACTTCGCGTGCTCGACGGTATTGAACGATGTCTCTCGATCACGGTCGTCGGTGTCCGCACGCGGCTGCCCCGTCTCCGGCACCACATCGGACTTTGGGTCGTGCCACGCTTCGCCGCCGTCAACGAGGTCATGTTCTCCGGGCGGTTCGCTCACGGAAAGAATGCGACTGAGCGTCCCGCCTTCCACGGCATACTCGATCGACAGCCGTTTGTAGCTGGGAGTTCCCGTGCTGGAAACAGGCACCACGTGCTTGGCGACGCAACCGGAAATGCCGCCGGCCAACAACAGCGTCCTTGCAACGGCGACCACCAGTTGACTCACGCCACTGGCTGTTGGAATCGGCATCCACGGCCTCCGTGATCGTCGAAGAGCATCTCGAATTCGCCCGAATCGACATGCCGGCCGCGGCGGTGACTCAGAGGTAGTCCTCACGAACCGGGTGGAAAATGTCGAGAGCCTTGACTGTTTCATCGAGTGCAACGACTCGATGCGTCACGTTGCCGGGAATGACGTACATGTCACCCGGCCCCAAAACTCGTTCCTCATCTCCGACAATAAACTTCGCCCGCCCCGCAAGCACCATTCCCACCTGTTCGTGGGGGTGGGAATGGGCTTCCACAATCGCCCCCGGTTGAAACTCAACCTCGCTGAGCATCATTTCCTTTCCGGCCGCCGTCAGGATCTCGACGCCCGGGAAAATGGTGCTCTTGGTGCAACCTGCTTTATCGACAAAATACGCAGACATCATCAGCCTCGGTCATTGGGAAATCAGAGTCGGTCAAGATGGAATCATTGGCCTGCGAAGCTATGTGGTGTATTCGGAATTGAGCCGCACGTACTCCGCCGTGAGGTCGCTCGTCCAGAATCGCGAAGCACCAGTGCCGTAGGTCAGTTTGAGTTCGATGTGGACTTCGTCCGCGTCCCGCATGCTTTGCGAAAGGGCTGTTTCGTCGAAGTCGGTCGGGACACCGGATTCGTAAATCGTGACCCCGTTGAGTACCAGCGAGGTGTCCTCTTCTCGCAGGTCCCCCCCGCAATACCCGGCGGCCGACACGATGCGGCCCCAGTTCGGATCGTTGCCCGCCACGGCAGTTTTCACCAGCGGGCCGTCGGCGATGGCTTTGGCGATGGTCTTCGCTTCCGCATCGGTGCGCAGGCCGGTGACATCGATGACCACGAAATGATCCGCCCCTTCGGCATCGCGAATGATCGACGTGGCGAGATCGGTACAGACCTCGTTCAGCATGGTTTGCAAAGTGGCCAATTCGGAATCGGTAAGTCGCTGATGTTTTGCCGCGCCATTGGCCAACAGGATCACGCTGTCGCTGGTGCTTGTGTGACCTTCCACGCTGATGCAGTTGAAGCTCTGATTGACGGCGACTCGCAGCATGCGATCTGCGGTTTCCACGTCCAAGCTCGCATCGGTCATCACCACGGCCAGCATGGTCGCCATGTTGGGACCGATCATTGCCGCTCCCTTGGCGGCACCGCTGATGCGAACCGCTGTGCCTCCCAGCATTGCTTCGCGGACGGACTGCTTTTGAAACGTGTCCGTCGTCATCATCGCTCTGGCGGCGAATTCGTACGCCGACGGCCCAGGGGCAAGCTGTGCGACCACGGTCGGGATACCGCCTTCCAGCACGGCTCGCGGGAGGAAATGCCCAATGATCCCCGTGGAACACACCAGCACATCTTCGGCCTCGCATCGCAGACCGGCTGCCACCAGGCCGGTCATCCAGCGAGCGTCCTCGATACCCCGCTCACCGGTGCAGGCGTTCGAGTTTCCCGAGTTGATGACAACGCCGCGCGACGACACTCGACCGACTCGCGTGCGTGATACCTTAACCGGCGCCCCCACGACTTTGTTGAGCGTGAAGACTCCGGCGCTCACAGCGGGGGCGTCGGAGACGAAGAGGGCCAAGTCCAACTTGTTGGGGTCGGACTTCAAGCCGCAATGCACGCCGGCAGCGCGAAAGCCCGCCGGCAATTCAAAAAAATTCGACATTTCTATCGCTCGTGAGGATGAATAATGATGACTCGACAAAGACTCGGTCTCTCAGGAATTCGCTGGTCTGGACTGCGTGCCGCTTTCACGGCGAGACTTTTCATTCGGACCAGTAACTCGATCGTTCGCTTTCGCTCGTGATCAATCCCGGTCAAGCAATTTCACGAACTCCCGCATCCACCGCCAGCCATCGAGTGCGCCACTCGCGGTGACCAAGAGCCCATCCACAACGACCGGGGTCTCGACATACGTCGCGCCGCAGACCTCGGCGTCGAAGCGGCACTTCGGTACGGTGGTGATGCGTTTTCCTCGAATGACATCCGCCTTGGCCAGCACCTCGATCCCGTGGCATACCGAACCAACGGGACGGTCGGCGTTGCACATCCATCGCACGGCGTTCAGCAAGTGTTCGTCGTATCGAATGTATTCGGGTGCGCGCCCGCCGCTCACGAGCAATCCCGCGTATTCTTCGGGATCGATGTCTCGAAACGCGATGTCCGCCTGCATTGCGTAGCCGGCGGTCTCCTGAGTGATGTCCCACCCTTGCGACCGTTGGTGCAGCACGAGGCTGAAACATCTCGCATCCGGTCCGGCGACAACCACTTGGTAATCGGCCTCTTGCAATCGCATCAACGGGTAAACCGTGTCGATCACTTCGGCGGCATCGCCGATAACCAGCAAGACTTTGCCGCGCGGAGATGCGAGCGTTTCCGACTGGATGACGGACTTTCCGGATTTCATGGTGGGCTCATCCGTTGGTGGATTGTGGTGTGAGTCGAACGGCAGATTAGACGTTACAGTAATTCGAATTCCTATTCGCCGGGAGCGTTTCCGTATCGTGGGTGGAGACGTCAGAAATTTCGGTGCCGCCGAGTCGATCTTGGAAACGCGAAATTGGTTGCCGCGATCGGCTGTGATAGGATCAATGTTGGCCAGCCAATTCGGCGGGCTCGATTTCCTACTTCGAGGTGGCCATGAATCCCACCGCACAGTTGGAGCAAAGCGAGCCACAAGCGCTGCCGGATGCATCACCATCCTCCGAGCCGGAAGATTTGCGAGATTTCCCCTACGGTCGGCGCTACATCCGCCGAGTCACCGCCGACGGCGAAGTTGTGCATGACATCGTGCCGTTGGCTTTGAAAGACTTGCTGCACCCGGAAGAAGACGACGAATTCGTGTCGACACCCGATCACTCGAGGGATTGCCGCCGTTTGTTGAGTGGGTTGGAGCGGTTCAAGCCGAAGAATAAGACGTTTGTGATCGTGGAAGACATGAACGTGGATCTGGGGTTGCCCGACGTGCGGGCGATTCGACCGGATGTGAGTGTCTGCGAAGTCCCGGTCGTTCCCGATGGGTTCGGGCAAGTGGGCACGGTTGACACGAAGCAGCATGTCGCCGTTCCGTTGTTGTTCATCGAAGTGACATCCGATTCGACTCGCAAAAACGATGTCGGTCCCAAGTTGGCGCTGTATGAGCAGGCCAAAGTTCAACAATACGTTCTCGTGGATCAAGCCCATCCGAGCGGCACGGCTCAGTTGATGGGTTACGAGTATCGAGGCCATGGCTTTGTCAAGCAGCAAGCGGACCCGAGCGGCCGATTGTGGTTACCTGTGTTTGAGCTTTGGATTGGGCTCAAGAACGGACAGGCGGTGCTGTACGACAAGAACGGCATTGTGCCGGACCCCCAGGGATGGGCCGAGCAAGCTGAGCAAGAAAGTCGGCGAGCAGAGCAAGCAAAGGCGCGAGAGGAGCAGGCAAAGGCGCGAGAGGAGCAGGCAAAGGCGCGAGAGGAACAGGCAATGGCGCGAGAGGAACAGGCAAAATCACATGTCAAAGCAGAAAAGATTCGCGCCGACTCGGCAGAAGAAAGACTGCGTGAATTGGAAGCGGAATTGACACGCCTGAAGCGCCGGTAGTCTCGCCACAAGTTGGCTTAGTTCTGATCGATGATCGAGAGTTTGACGCCGTCGTGGATGACGTCGAGATTCGTCAGCACAACTCGGTCGCCCGATTCGAGCCCGCTGACTGCGGCTTCCGTCTGCATGGTTCGCACAACTTCCACCGGCCGACGCCGTGCCACGTTCGAGGAATCCGCCACGAAGACATGCCCGTCGATGATGGCGTCGCGCGGCACAATGATCTGATTCGTTAGGCTGGCCGCATGGATGTGTGCTTCGACAAACGTGCCCGGCAACAACGGATCGGTCGAACCTGCGTTGCGGACTTCGATGAAAACCTCGACCGTCCGCGTCACTCGATCGGCGACCGGAGCCGCGCGAGCCACGAATCCGCGCCAACGGGTCTTGCCGCCGTCTCGGTTGTAGAACTCCACATTCGGACGCTCGCCGGCGACGAGCAACCGATCCAACTGAGCGTGTTCGCTGAGCCGCACTGGAACGGCGATTTCGACTCGCGACGTGTCCGTCAATTCGAAGAGCGGCTGACCCACGGTGACGAATTGCCCATGTTCGACCGACACATTCGACAACGTCGCGTGAAACGGGGGCATCACGGTCGTGCGTGCCAGATCAAGGTCCGCCAATTGCAATGACGTCGCCTGCGATTGCCGCTTGCGGTTCGTCAGTTCGATACGGAGTGGGTACAGGCCGGCTTCCAATTGACGCTGCAACATCGAGTCCTCGTAGCGACGCAATTCCAACAACTGCGTCGTGAGTTGTGCTTCGGTCGCGACCGTTCCGGCAATCAGCTTGCGAACTCGTTCGACTTCACCCTGAACCATGACGTGGTCTGTTTTTGCTTTCGCGAGGAGCCGGGCGTTGTTGAATTGCTCTTGGTACAGCCGGTTCAATTCGGTCTCGGATTCGGAGAGTTGCGCTTGCAGTTGCTCCACCTTGCGGCGGTAGCTCCGCGAATCGATTTGCACCAACATCTGCCCCGGTTCGATCGTGGAGATCACGCCGGACGAAACACCCAGAGTCGCGGGAATCTGACCGAAGCCTCCGCTACCGATCGTCCCCGCGATCAACTCGACCACACGCGCCGCGGCTTCGACCGGATCGGCGTCCTGCCGCTCGGATGCGAGGAAGCGGTTGCGGGGATCGAGCGTCGTTTCGCCGCGAACCGCAGCGGCTCGTACCGATTCACCGACTTCAAGTTTCGGTGAAACCCACACGACTTCGCCGGCAACTTGCGCGGATACCGTGACCGTGCGGTCCGCCCGCGCGGTTCCGAAGCCGATCACGATCTCATCCGCACTCGTCGCACGCACGGTGAAGACTTCCACGTTCAACAACCGAGCTTCCACCAAGCGCTCGATCGGCGGTTCTTTCATGGCGGCCAGAGCCATAAACACGCCGGCTCCCAAGACCAACGCGACGAGGCTGAGCACAATCGTGGGAAGATTCGAGCTTCGCGTCGAAGTTCCAGGGACGGGAAATTCGGAGGTCTCGTCCGGAATCTCGTCCGAGTGAGGTGCGGCGTCTGTCGTCGATTGGGCGTCTGTATTCATGAACGATTTACGAAAGAGGAACGGAATGCCTAGCCCGGATTATTCATTGGCTGTTCGAAACACGGCTCAAGATCCCACGGATGGCAATGCCGGTCCACGGA
>JAQBZS010000535.1 GCA_027622115.1 Planctomycetota bacterium
TCCCCGCCTCGTGCCCGGCCACAGGAACCGATGGATACGACTCCCGAGTTTACCCAAACTCCCCACATCCTGAAATATGGGTCGAAATCGCCGTTCTGGAAGAGGTTTGAAACACACTCGAATCGTGGGGATGCTTCTAATCGAACGCTGATTTCTCGGGAAAGCGGCACCGGAGTGCATCATTAGGGCACTTGGCTCCTCCCCCCAGTGCACAGGCCCCGCCCCCTGCTGGATCGCACTCAATCCTGTGTGGGCAATAAAAGCACAGAAATATCTATACGAGTGTGCCGAATCCCCACCCGTTCCCGCCCACCACATTTCTGCGAGGCGCGGAAGACCGTTCCGCCAGCAAGCCATCGGTCCGGCTGAAAACTCAATGCAGCGCCGGGCATTCTCGGACTACTTTCTCCGGTACGCCATCGAGCGCAGGAACCTCATTGACTGAACCACAAGCTCGCACACTTTCCGCCCGCCAAAGCCCCACTCGTCAAGGCAATCCGCAATCCGCAGCCCGGCCTTCTCCGAAACAAGAAGGCCGGGTTCTTCCAACAACGAGTACTTAGCCCCAACCAGTCGGTGGCGCATCCCACGAATCACCCGAGTTGTCCCAGGTAACTCCAGTCGGACCAGCGGATTCGCTCATCGTTTTTGCCCAAGCGACCAATCCTTCGCTCGCACGGGGAGACTCAGCCACTGTGGCGATCAGAATCAGTGTCGGGAAATCGTACTCTGCCAGTTTTTCTTCCAACACGTCGATAGCCGGCCTGCCGTCGATTTCGTAACCATCCAGAACTTCGCCGTCGCGCACCTCAGCGCGAAGAGTGGCAAGGAGCCCCTCGTGATCCGTGAAGTCGATTTCGGTGCCGCCAAGCCCTTCAATGCGGTCGGCAAATACCTGGGAACACCACTGTTGGCAAAACTCCTGAACGAACTTGTCGAAGACAACACCGGCATTGATCCGCCAGTAGTTTTCGGGGGCGACGGACTCAAACTGGTCAGCCATGTGCGAGACCGTTTGCTCCAGTGCCGTGTCGGCACCGTCTGTGCGGTTGCGAAAACACTCAATGGCGACCAAGGCCCGCTGGGCAGCCGATAACTGTCATTGAGGGGTCCACCATTTCGTCAAACGTCGCGGGCTTATTTAGAACGGCCAATGCCGGCGTGATCTACGGTTCGACTCACAAGACGAACGAGCTGTTTCAGTACGACGTGGCACGCGACGCCTTGAAGATGCTCGGTGCAAACTGGCTGACCGGCCAATACACGACGGTGATGGTGCTCTCGCCCGACGAACGCTTCGTGTATTACTTGCCCGGAGCGCATGGCCGCGCGTTCGAGCATGGAACGCCGGTGGTCCAATTCGACATCCAGTCCGGTCGCCGCAAAGTGCTTGCGTTCTTGGCAGAACCGTTCACGGAGCAATACGGCTACGTGCCTGCTGGAACATACGGCATCACGCTGAACGCCGATGGCAGCACGCTGTACGTCAACTTGAACGGGCATCCGATCGATCGTCTGCGTCCGTCCCGTCTGCGAGCCATCGGATTCGGGCTGTGCAGCTCCGCGGCAATCCACATTCCGGTTTCGGAACGTTGAGTCCATCGTGCCTTTTGGCAGCGGAAGCCGAAATGCATCGGGAGCGGGGTTTGCGACTCCATCCAAGTTCGCGACTGGGCGATGTTTTCGCTGTTAGCCCCAACTGCCTGATGCGTCAGACAGCTACGATGCGGGAACTTGCCGTTTTCCAGAATTGATTGAGGACTTACCCTCGCCGGAATGTGGCTTGGTTTTGCCTCGCGGGAGTCGGAATGTGGCGCGTCAATTCCCACCCACGGCAGGATGAATCCGCTCCCTGGGAAGGAAAGCGCCGAAGTTATCGCAGATGCCGAATGATCGATCGAACCTTTCGTCGGACGAGATCGAGGTCGCGTACCGTACTCAGGCGCGCGAGCTTTGGGCGATTTTCTATGCGCAATGCAGTGATCCCGAACGAGCCATGGATGCTGTCCAAGAGTCGTTTACTCGGCTGCAAGACTACTCCAGCGCTGCCGGCTCTGAACCGATCCGCGACATGCGGAAATGGCTCTTGCGGGTCGGCACCAACTGGTTGCGGGATTGTGCGCGACGCAAAGTCAATTCGGTCAAACAATCCGAACATCTGGATTCCATGGCCGCGGGACAAGAAACACCGGAATCGATTCTCAAACGGCGAGAACTCAACGCCACGGTTCGCGAGGCACTCAAGTCGATCCGACCGGACGACCGCACGGTGCTCATTTTGAGATATGCATTGAATTGGAGTTCCCAAAGGATGGGCGACGTCTTGGGCACCAGCCCCCAAGCCATCGACATGCGGCTCTCACGGGCTCGAAAGCGGCTGGCCGAACAATTGGAAGAAATGTGGATCACCCATGAGTAAGACGGGCATGCAAAAGTCGGATTCCGACATCGACGCGACTCTCGTGGCATTCTTTCGAAATGAAGTGCCGGCGGAACTTCCGACGACCGACGCTGGCACGGATGTCGGTAAAACCGTCGCCGCGTGGGTTTCGCTGCAAAACGAATCGAATTCCATCGCCGAGCGTCCGACGTTCGGCAGCCCGGATCGACCAGCGGGTCTTCGTGCCGCGCGATTGTCCGTTGTCGGCGGGCGTGTGAATGCAAGCCAGTGGTCGTCAAGTCGCTCGCTCTCGTGTGTTTTCGTCGGTCTCGTGACGCTTGTGCTAACGGCTGTGATGTTGGTCGGCGGCGGTCGCACAAAAGTTGCAACCGGAGTTGAAGTGGTGAAAACAAATCCGGACGTGACGATCCCGGATTCTGCCGACGTCGTCGTTGCGCATGCTGTGGAAACGGTGCCGAATAATCACCCGCAAGCGGAGACGACCGGCTTTCAGTTTTCGAAACGATTTCCCACGGAAGACGGTCCAGTGGAACTGAGATTCAAGTTGCGTCGCTACACGATCCAGCGGCCTCCGGAAACCGAAATCGAGTTGATCATTCCCGAACTGGATATCGAATTCTTCGACTTGCAAGCCGAGCCACTCGTTCCAGCGCCGACGACACGCGGACCGCAAGAATAATCCGCGAGAAGGAATAGAAGGAACGCGCGGTGCTTGAAGATCAGGTTTGATTCCCGCGACGACACTTCAGTGGATCGTCCGGAACGGAGAGTCACGCGTCCGCGCAAATACTCTCGGTGAGGCGCCAGATCCCTGTTGTGGGATTTCGCCCATCCTCATTGACCGCTTGCGCCTCGTCGTCCAATTTCGACGCACGCTTTACCGCCGCAGGATAGCCCTCCGCGTAGTCGGAATAATCGACGTGTTTGTCGTAATTGGGGATGTGCTGTTTCATCATGCTTTGCAGGTCATGTTGATGCTGCATGCCAGGCTGCTCTGCAAAATGGAGCCACAGCCAAAGTTCAATGCACGGATTCGAAATCGCGAGATTCATCTCGTTATCTTCCGCCATTTGTCTTGCATCAGAGATGTTCGGATGTTGGTCTACGTCAAAAACACACCAGACCTCGTCATAGTCGAGGTTTTCGTCGCTCTCGCGGCGGGCTCGCTTCGCGGCATTTCGCTTCAGGTCTTTTGCAGATTCAACAATCGTCTTCGGGACGCCGGCACCACCGATCACTTCAATGTGAACCCTCGGATTCTTTGACGCTTTGGCGAATCCATTGAGATACTGAGGTTCAGTCACGCTCCCTTCAGTGACAACGAGAACCAGCGGTTTGGATTCCTTGAACGGCGTACGTCTCGCTGGTCGACGTTGGCGGCCTCTTTTCCTCACTTCGATTCACTCCGTCATCCACGAGATGTCGCCAAGGAACGGAATCGCGCCGTATCGCCCCTGCAAGTATCCGCGTTCAAGGTTTTCGGACTTTCGCGGTTTGTAGTCCGTCAACGGATAGAGCGTTGATGCACCGTCTTTATCTTTTTCAGTGAACCAAATCTGATCGCGTCGAAGTGGTGATTCACCAAGTGTATTGCCCAACAAGTTCGTGTCATGCGTCGTAAAGACAACCTGGGCATTCTTGGGGTTTGCTTGAGGGCAGTTGAAGAGTTTAACGATCGCGAGTCCGATTAACGGATGTAGGCTTGCTTCCAATTCATCGACGAGCAAAAGCCCGCCGGATTCGAGTGTACGAAATACAGACGGTGCCATTCGAAATAGGGTCTTTGTTCCTTCGGATTCCTCATTCAAATCCAACCATGAATCTTCGTCGTCAACTTGATGCTGCAACAGAACACGCGGTCGGCGAAGCGTGCGGCCACGAAACTCGTGATCCGAAACTTCACGCTTGACGTCGACGATGCCAATGTCCGCGGATTGCAGTAACTGTCGTATGCGAGTCGCGAGTGTATCATCGGAGTCGTCTACCGGGAAAAGTGAACGTTGCCGGTCATCCGTGGGAAAAAGTATCTCTGGGATGAAAGACTCGTGAAACATCCGATATTCGCGCCCCGAAATGTTCACGGGAAAGAGGTCGCGAAACCACGAGTACAGCAAGGTTAGCTGTTGGTGACGGTGTTGTGCCGCAGCCGAGAGATAGAGCGCATTTGGGCGAGTGACTTCCTTCACCGCCTCATTCGGGCCCTTCAAGTGTTCTCCAAATTTGAACGAATCACCTTCACGTTCGAACCACATTTGCTTCCGGTGGTTTGGCCATGCAAAGAGCCACTCTTCTTCGACGGCTTCGTCGTTGACGGTGAACCCATAGTCAAGCTTGGTTTCACCAATGAGGACGGAAGTCTCAAACATGGATGGTTCATGACGCCTGCCCGCCCACGCAAATGCAGTTCGCGGAATGCCACCCTCCGGCTCCCAGCGACGATGCGAAAGCAAAACAGCTTCGCGCATGAAACCAAGCGCGGACAGCACGTTGCTCTTTCCACTCGCGTTTGGCCCGTAGATCACGGCGGCGGGCAGCAACATCTCGTCGTGACCACCGACACGACGCGGACGCGGGTCGGACGAGTCGCCAACACGCCCGGCTTCGAATGTTAGCGCTTGTTCGTCCCGCAGCGAGCGGTGGTTCTCGACTCGGAATTCGATCAACATCGTCTGGTGCCCCACTCAATTGCCCAGTCTCTAAATCGGCTCAACGCGGCATTTCCCGCAAGTATACTGCGCAAAACACCTCGAAAACCACAGAATCAGGAATGTTGAATGGCGATGGCGACAGGAATTGGCTTTTGAGTGTGTTTGATCCCGAATCAGATCGTGACTGAAAGTCTTTGAACGAGCCCGCAAGGCGACGAGGCGTTTCGGGAAATGCGGAGTCGAGTTCCAGTTTCGGAGCTACATTCGGCCAGCCGATTGTAATTGGGCGGGCCTGGCGGTTTGTCTGGAATTATTCCGCCACACGCCGACTGTTTCTGCTTCTGGCTTCTGCTTCTGGCAAAGAGCCCTTACTTAGAAGCTATCTGAAATAAGGGGTCTGACCCTCTCCGGCCTCAGTTTTTGCCGGGGTTTAGCGAGGCCTCCAAAAAGGGTCAGACCCGTTTCAGATAGCTTCTAAGCTGCTCAATCGCTGAAGACCGGTTGCGGCATCGGTGGATTCCGAGCATAGTCCAATCTTCAAGTTGAATTGCGGATTGGACGATGCGGGCTGCCCGATCCGAATCCACACGGGAGAGTTCGATGAGACTTCGCACATGTGTTGG
>JAQBZS010000536.1 GCA_027622115.1 Planctomycetota bacterium
CCTCAATCCCCGTGTTTATTGAAAGGAGTTCAATTCGCCGAGTTCGCCGGAAACGGATGCCACTCCGCCATCCCGCTGTTGATTTTCGGGCGAAATCGTTGATTCGACGCACGATCGAACAACGCGCGAGTCGAGGACTTGGGGTCAGGTTTACGCATTTCAGATTTGGCGGTTTGCCCTTTTCAGTGAACCAAAGCCCAACTCCCGCCAAATCTGAAATGCGTAAGCCTGACCCCAAACCTCCATGCTGACAGATCAGCCGATGTTTATCGATGTTCGGAAGTGCGATCCAACCCGATGGACCGCAGGAGTCTCTTCATCCGGGGCGAACCTTCGTTCTTGACCGTGTCGATCATCACCGCCACGAGAATCACCAAACCGATCACGATCTCTTGGGCATTGCTCTCCACGCCAAGCAGATTCATGCCGTTCCGAATGACGGCGATGATGAACGAACCAATCAGTGTGCCCAGTACCGTCCCCTTGCCGCCGGACAAGCTCGTGCCACCGACGACCACGGCCGCGATGACGTAGAGTTCGAGCGTCGAAAGTGGCTCGCCCGCTGTTGAGTTGCGAGGCCATCACAATGCCACCGAGTCCAGCCAGGAAGGCGGACATCGTGTAGACGGTCAATAAGACTTTCCCATTGGGAACTCCGGACAAACGAGCGGCTTCCGGGTTGCCACCGACGGCATAGATGTAACGTCCCCACACCGTGCGAGTCATGACCAAATGACCGACGCCGTACAGAATCACCATCAGCAACACGGCGTTGGGAATCCCCAGAACCGTGGCACCTCGACCGAGCCACACGAAGGATTCCGGCACCTGATAAATGGATTGGTTGTCGGCGAGCATCCCGGCGGTCCCCCGCGCGATCAGCATCAGAGCCAGCGTGACGATGAATGGCGGAATGCGGAATGCCGTTACCATTGTCCCGGAAAACGCACCCACGGCACCGCAGGTCAACAACGCTGCCAAGAAACAAACGCCCACCGAGAGGTTTGTGGCGAGCTCGGCACCGGCGACATCGCGAATCAATAGCGTGGAAACGACGGCCGCCAACGCCACCAAACTTCCCACCGACAGGTCGATTCCCGCCGTGACAATCACCGCCGTCATGCCGATGGCGATAATGGCGATGACCGCGATCTGGTTCGTGATGTTCAGCAGATTCGAGCCCTTGATGAAGTCCGGCCACCAATAACTCTCTGGGCTGTAGACCCGGCAATCGGCCAAGCTGGGATCGATATTCGCGAGATTCTTGAAGAACGGATACGTGGCCACTTGACCTGTGCAGGCGACGGCCCGAATCGGTTGCTCGGCGGCCGAAGCCTCAAGCTGCTCGCGTGCCTCGCCGGGCGAATTCACGATGGCCACCACGTGCAACCCGTCCGCCTCCAGCTGAGCCTCGGCCGCTTTCGCAAACGCGGTCTGTTCATCGTTGTTGGTCACCACGATCAGCACGCGACTGCCGGCGGGAACTTCGTCGTGGATGGTTTTGGCGAGCGCAACGGCGGAATCGCGGTCGACTGGATTTTGCTTGTTGAATGTCACACCGGTCAGCACCGCGCACAGCAGGAACAAGACCAGCAACATCCCAATCTCGTTGGGCAATCGAAGCCGTTTCACGAAATGTTTGCCTCGGTCGAGTCACTATGCACGGATAAGAGCGAAACGCAAGCAGAACATCCGAATCAATTGTCATTAGTTATTTGTCATTAATCATTTGTCATTTGGACGACGACCTCGGAGCACGATAGATCCATCGCGCACCTCAATGACAAACGGTTAATGACAAATAACTAATGACAAATCCTTACTCCTTCGGCACGCTGTGGTGACCCATCGCGCTGCCGATACCGAAGCAACAGTTTGTCGGCAACTTCGGAGTTTCGATGTAGGCCACTTCTTTTCCCGCCGGCGTGAAGACTCGAATTCCGAGCGAAACACAAGCAGAACATCCGAACCAATTGTCATTAGTCATTAATCATTTGTCATTTGGACGACGACCTCGGAGCACGCCAGATCCATCGCGCACCTCAATGACAAACGATTAATGACAAATCCTTACTCCTTCGGCACGCTGTGGTGACCCGTCGCACTGAGCCGAATACGGTAAAAACCGCTACCGGCCGTGATATACAGCGTCTTGGCCTCGCCGCCGATACCGAAGCAGCAATTTGTCGGCAGCTTCGGGGTTTCGATGTAGGCCACCTCTTTTCCCGCCGGTGTGAAGACTCGAATTCCGAACCTCTTGGTAGAACGCACCGCCGCATAGATGTGACCAGCCGCGTCGACCGTCATCCCGTCAATGCCCACTTCATCACCGAAATTGACGATGACTCGCTTCTTGCCGAGTGAACCATCGGGCTTGATGGGAAACGCGTTAAGAGTCATCCGACCCCGCTTCGCGTCGGTCACTCGTTCCGCTTCCGCGGTGCCGTTGTCCGTCTCGGCGACGTAGAGCGTCTTGCCGTCCGGCGACAACATCACGCCGTTGGGCTTGTCGATGTCGGTGGTTGCTCGGTGCAACGATCCGTCGAGATCCAGCCGGTAGACGTTCATGGAATCCAATTCGAGTTTTTCCGGACCGACATACTTGGGGTCGCTGAAATAGATGCGGCCCTGGGCGTCAATCACGATGTCGTTCGGCGAATTGAACCGCTTGCCTTCGAACTTGCCGACGATCGTCTTCACGGAACCATCCGCTCCGATTTCCACGAGGGCCCGTCGGCCACCCAGCGGCGACGCACAACAGGCGATCAACCGGCCCTTCGAGTCGAACATCAGACCATTGGCCATTTTGCTGTCGGGGCAATGGACCGTGGTCTTGCCGGACTTGGGGTCGAACTTCATGACTCGCGCCGGACCGGAATCAAACGGCTGGGCAAAGTCGCTGAAATACATCGAGCCATCCGGCCCCACGGCGGCGCCTTCCGTGAACCCACCTTTTTCCCAGAGTGTTTCAAGTTCGGCGTGGGCTGGAATGATGGACTTGTCTCCGCTGACGGTGAGGTCGGCTGTCCATGCTTCGACGCTGTTGAACGAAAGCATGCCGAGAGCAGCAATGACGATTGATGATCGCATCGTGTGGTTTCCTGTCGAGAGAGTCTGAGTATCCGGAAAACAGCCTGGAATTTGCCTGTCATTCATCGATCAGCGATTTGATGGTGTTTCCGATTTGTATGCCTTTCAGTTCCGAATCGCGGTTCCAACGAATCACGCCTTGACGGTCAATCACCCACATCGCGGGATATCCATCAACCTTGAAGCCGTCCAAAGTTTCGTCGGCACCGTATCCGGTACGCCATGTGATGGAATGCCGCGATAGGAACTCTTTGATCTTGGGTAGCAGCCGAATGCTGTCCGGTGTCAGGCTGATGAATTCCACACCTTGAGGACTATACAATTCGTGGAGTCGGACGACCTCCGACGCATGTTTGTGGCAGTATGGTCACAGGTCGAACCACCCATGCACCACGACGACCTTGCCGCGCAATTCGTCGGGCTTCGGAGCGTCTCCATTCAGCCAACCGGCTGCGGCAATTTGCGGCGATTCGTTGCCCGGAGTGATGCCGCCGATCTGCGGGATCGACAACTTGAGCCAGAGGATCAACGCGACGACGACACCGACTGGAATCCCGACGATCTTCAAGAATCCAATCAGCGAACTTGGCGATTGCGACGATCTCGGCGTGGATTGCTCGGTGCTCATGACGGACTTTCTAGAGACTCTCTGAAGAACCGGGACTGGCTCCCACATGACAGCGCCAGTTCGGCGTGAACGTCGCTCGTACTACAACTTTTCGTAGTGTTGTTTTCTTGCGCGCATTTTGTAGGCCGGAACAAGCTTTGCGCAGTTCCGGCAAGTGTTGAGACCAAATGCCGGAACTGCGCGAAGCTTGTTCCGGCCTACGGGATGCGGCGAAGTCGCGTTGTTTAACCCCCAAGAACTGATGAGACGCGTTTTCACTCCTTAGACGCGCGTGCCAAATCGTCCGGAGGCCGAGATTCTATTCTGTCGACGAAGCGGAGTCTCGCTTCGCGCTAGATTCAAACTGCGAGAATGCAATAGAGTCCCACTTCCGTTGCATGGAGCAATTTCGGTGATTGTTCCGGCGATCGAACGCCAGAATCGAATTCGTAGTCTCATGAATCGGCTTCAGAAAACGTTTTCCACTCCGGCAACCTGCCTACTCGATATTCATGCAAACAGCATGGAATCGACTCTCGAACGGGCACTCGACCATCTTGTCAGCCACGGAAAACTGAGCGAAGAAAGCCGCGGCGATTTTCTTCGTGGTCTTCTGGAACGTGAACAAATCGTCTCCACGGCGATCGGGCATGCGGTTGCGATTCCGCACTGTTACCTCGACGTCATCGACGAACCGCTGATCGTCTTCATCCGGTTGAAACACCCCATCAACATGGGTGCTCCGGACGGCATTCCGACGCATTTCATCTTCCTGCTCTTGGGAAATCGAGCGGCTGCAGCTGATCATCTCGACGTGCTGGCCGGCATTGCACGGCTGATGTCGAACAACGAATTCCGCTACGAGCTGGGAGAAGCACGCGACGGCAACGATCTGCTGCGGGCGCTCGATCACGCCACGACACCTTCGACCCCGATTGCGGCGCCCGCCCAGACGATCACCGCCGGCTTGCAGTTTACGGGTCGATTCGCGGGTGGACTGGTCGCGGACGTCAAGCGCCGTCTGCCGCATTTCAGAGCCGACTTCGTGGATGGGCTGCACTTCAAGAGCGTCAGTTCCACATTGTTTCTGCTGTTTGCCTGTCTGGCGCCGGCGATCACGTTCGGCGGCATCATGGCCGAACTCACCAACAACCACATCGGTGCCGTGGAAATGATCGCGGCGTCCGCATTTTGCGGAGTGGCTTACGCGCTCTTTTCCGGCCAACCACTGATCATCCTCGGCGGCACGGGACCGTTATTGTTGTTCGAGTGGATCCTGTTTCGCTTGTGCGGAGACTACGACGTCGATTTTCTGGCCACGCGTGCGTGGGTCGGCCTGTGGTCCGCACTGTTGCTCGGGGTGCTCGCGGTCACCGACGCCGGTTGTCTGATGCGGTTCTTTACGCGATTCACGGACGAAATCTTCGCCGCGTTGATCTCCGTGATCTTCATTTTCGCGGCCGTGGAAGCACTGGCCCACACGTTCTTGTCGGTCTACGCCGAGCAGATTACGAGTCACGATCGGGCGCTCGTCCCGCTCATCCTGGCGCTGGGAACGTTCTTCATCGCCATGAGCCTGACGCGGTTTCGTCGCAGCCGATACTTGCTGGCTCCAATGCGCGAATTCCTCGCGGACTTTGGGCCGTCGATCGCGTTGGGCTGTATGTTGTTCGTCGCCGTGTGGTGGTTTCACGACGTCGATCTTGCCACTTTGCCCGCTCCGGAATCCTTTCGCCCGACGCTCGATCGCGACTGGCTCGTCAACCTGTCGGCCGTTGATGTTTGGTTGTGGTTTGCGGCGATCGGCCCGGCGCTGTTCGTGACCGTGCTGGTGTTCGTCGACCAGAACATCACCGCGCGACTGGTCAACAGCCCGGACCACAAACTCACCAAGGGCGAAGCCTTTCACTACGACTTGGCCTTGATAGCCGTGCTGATCAGCATTTGCTCGATCTTTGGGTTGCCCTGGTTGG
>JAQBZS010000537.1 GCA_027622115.1 Planctomycetota bacterium
TCAGTTTTTGCCGGGGTTTAGCGAGGCCTCCAAAGGGTCAGACCCCTTTTTCAGATAGCTTCTAGGACGAAATTCACGAGCAATTCGTCCTACGCGATCAACGGATTGAAATCCGTCATGCATGGGTATCCGACTCACGGCTGAGCGACCGGTCATCGTCGAAGACCAACATGCGTATCAAGACGCCACCTCGAACGGTGACGAGAATGATCGTGGGAATCGCCCAGCCACGGACGATTCCCTGGTTTCTCACACACGTCGACGAACTGCGAATTCGCCTCGCATGACGCGCACCGGAACGGACTGTCCCTTCTTCTCACGAAAGGGATCGGTTCTGGCTGATCGATTCGGATTCGCCTTGAGAGGGCGAGGCCGGACAAACCGCCGAACACGAATGTTCGCTCCAATGTGCATGATCCGTCGAACCGAACATTCCGGTTCATTCGGACTGGTTCATACAGGTTGCACAACCCGTACCAACGGAAGAATCATCGAGTTCGGCAAGATCCGCAGGACCCATCCGCACGGCAAAATCCCCCGGAAACACGGGGTTTACGAGCTTCGTGCCACAGTATCCGTCGGAGATTGTGCGGGTTGTAGCGTTTGCGCGGCTTATCGCAGTCGTTCACATTGTGTTGTCTTTTCTGAACACACCGAATGCGACGGCGGTAGAGACGCTGATGAGATCATTGCAACCGGCGGATCGCAAATTCCCGGAGAAACCGGTCGATTCGGCTTGAGTGGTACAACCGGAATAGTCGATTCCAATGATCGCGGTCACTTGCCGCGCGCCGAATCAGATTCGGCACACGCTCGAAGGAAATCGACAAACCACTTCGACCAACGAAAGTGACCTGGATTCCGCTGACTGGACGTTCAAGAGGAACGTCTTCGTTCCGGTGACGAGTAGCACGGATGCTCAACTCGTCACTGGCTGTTTGTTTGTGGATCGGGTCGCAGCGTGTTGACGGAAACTCGGCGAGCCCGTGTTTGAACGGTGTCGAAATTGGGAATAGACGCATGGTGAGGGCACTCAATCAGACAAACAAAAGGTTCGGCCGCCATTTGATGGTTCCGCCGGACTACCCCTCTTCAAGATCCCGAACGCGTTCAAGATCCCGAACGCGTTCAATACGCCGGACGCGCGGCACGCGGCTGGCCGTGTTTGTCTGCGTCCTGGCTGTGACACAACTTGCCGTTGGGCAAGACTCGAAGCCGAGATTCGGCATCAGTCGCTTGTTCGGCTCGAAGTCCGCTCAACCGACCGAACCAACCAACGCATTGATTCAGCGTGCTCGCCAAGACATGGCTCGGGCTCGTGAACTTGCCGAGGTGGGCCAGTTTGAACAGGCGATCGTCACGGCTCGCCGGGCTCAGAAACTGGTGACGGTTTCGGAACGCACCACGCCGATTCGCTGGCGTGCCACGGAAGAATCACCCACGGCTTTGATCGCTCGCTTAGAGGCGATCCGGGCTGAACGCAATCAATCGCCGACGATTCCGCAGACGCGGACCACATCGAACGCAACACAGCCCGCTCGAACTTCGGCTCCGTCCAATACGGGTTCACGGGCCGTCACCGGGCGAGCGACCGATCGATCGCCACAGGAACCCCAGCAGCCGTTCCCGAGTGCATCCCCGTTGTACGGAAATTCTCGACCGCGAATCGACCGCGTGATTGACCGAGTTCGCGGCAATCAACGTCCGACCGCGACAGAGCCTCTGGCGACCATCGATATTCCGGACGCTCCCATCGCACCCGATCCCGAAGCGGGCCGAGTCGATCCGATCTCCGCTTTCGAAGATCTCACGGAAAAGAACACAGACGCCGATCCCGGATTTGCGTCGCCATTGATTCGCTCGCCAATCCAAGGCTCGAGTTCGATTGACGGTCCGCCCATCGGCGACTCAAACGCGTCCAAACTTGAGCAGAATTCGAATCGCGACCGCGATCCGACGTTTGAATTGCCCAGCAGACCGATCACGTCCAATTCGCCGAATTCCGCTGGGCAGCCGGCACTGGGATTGAACGATCCGAATCGCGGGCGAATCGCTCCGGTCTCGGGATTTGGTGAACCCGGCACGTTTACGGGATCGTCATCGGAAAGACCTGCGGACAACCAGCCCGGTCCATTCAAGGCCGCAGATGTCGACATCTGGACTCGAATCCCCAAATCCGCCGGTGCAGCTCATTCGGCATCCAACCCATCCGAGACCCCAGCCCCACCGGCGCTGCCGTTTCCCAAAGTCGAACACGCCATCATCGAGGAACCGAAAATCGAGGCTCGGCCGTTCGATGTCACGAATCGTGCCGAAGAACCAACTCGGAGCGCGGAAGTCGCGCCGCCTTCCCCATTCGTCGTGCCGAACGAACAACCGCCGCTTGCGGTGTCGCCCGCTGAACCGGCGAATCCACTCCTGGCCGCGAACATTCCAGGCAGCGTGCCTCCCAAAGTTGCTCAAGCGATTCCACCAGCCGAAAGCGACGGACCGTCGAACGGCGGCCGGCCCAACGGAAGTCCGCGAGCCGATTACCAAGTCCAAAAGGCTCCGGCAAGCGGCGAACTCGGCAACTCCGGTTCGGTTTGGACGTCAGCTTTAATCCATGTCCTAAGCACGCTAGTCGGCTTCGTTCTAGCGTTGCTGTTCTTGTTTCGTTACGGCAGCAAGCTGGGTCTTACGCTTCGAGTCGAACACGTCAACGGACTGCCGGCCGTTGCCAATCCAGTCCCGAACACCTCGCAGGAACAGAATTTCGCCGCCGATTCATCATTCAATGACGCGGACGAAGACTCTTCGGAACCGCGACGCAAAACGGTCGGGGCCATCGATCCACTGTTTCCCTTCCGAGTCGTCGGCACGACTTACGAAGACGAACGACTCGCCGCCGAGCAAGAACAGGCGGAGTGCGAACAAGCCATGATCCAACACATTTTCGAGCAGAACATGGATCTCCATCGACAACTGACCGGTCGCGACCCGGCCGCGTAATTCATCCACTCCCTAACCGTTTTGCCCTTAAGGGGGGACAAGCCCCACGTGTTTCACCGACCTCGCGGTTGACGAACACACGCTGGAGTCGGTCCGTGTTCCGGGCGGAACTCAATCAACACCTGATAGCGATTCGTCGCGAAAGGAAAACTCAATGACCGACGAAGTGACCTATATCGGCATGGACTTGGGCACGTTCAAGACCTCCGTGGTTTCGGCAAACGGACGCCGCGAAGTGATTCACAGCGCGGTCGGTTGGCCCAAGGATCACGTCGCTCGCAGCATGCTGGGACGCGACATCATCTTCGGCGAGGAAATCTTCAAACAGCGTCTGGCTTTGGATGTCGTGCGACCGTTCGAAAAAGGCGTACTGAAGTACATCGATCAGGGCGAGGCCGGCGTGGATCCCGCACGAGTTGCCAAACACAAGAAAGCGGCCCGCTGCCTGGTGCAACACGCCGTCAGCCTCACCAACCCACCACCGGGGGCTCCGATTTACGGCGTGATCGGTGCGCCCTCGCGAGCTTCGATCCTGAATAAGCAGGTCATTCTGGAAGCGGCGGAGGGCACGTTTGACGCTGTGGTCATCGTGGCCGAACCGTTTACCGTGGCCTACGGCATGAACCGTTTGACGAACACATTGATCGTCGACATTGGAGCCGGAACGATCGACATTTGCCCGTTGTACGGCACGTATCCGACCGAGGAAGATCAGATCACGCTGCCGATCGGCGGCGACCGAGTGGACGAAGAATTCTTGAACGGCATTCGCGAGCTGTATCCCGAGGCGCAACTGTCGCTGAACATGGCTCGCGAGATCAAAGAAAAGCACGGCTTCGTTCACGATGTCAACGAGAAGGCCATCGTGAAGCTGCCGGTCAACGGCAAGCCGACCGAGTTCGACGTCACCGAACCGCTCAAGGCGGCTTGCAAGTCGATCGCCGGTCCGATCGTGACGGCACTGCATGAACTCATCGGCCGCTTCGATCCCGAGTTCCAGCGTTCGTTATTGGACAATATCGTCCTGGGCGGAGGTGGTAGCCAACTCAACGGCCTGGACTTCCTTATCGAAGAGGAATTACGAACCTACGGCGGCGGCAGCGTCACGAAGGTCTACGATTCGGTCTTCGCGGGAGCGGCCGGCGCCTTGAAGCTGGCCATGAACATGCCAGCCGACTATTGGGAAGAAATCCGCAATCAGGATAAGTCGGCCGCCACGGAAAGCACCGACTCCGATGAAGGTTTAGCAATCGCAGCTTGATGTAGAACTGAATCCAGGCCCCTCGCTCACATTGAGCGAGGTTGAGTGGCGGCGGTGGTTCGCGGTCGGCGGCGGCATTCCGTGTGGCAACCAATTATGGAACCAACGCATGCGCTGACCGTACACATTCGTTGCTTCCTTAATTCGTTGGAGCCTCGTGATCGCTCTTGTATGGCTCCAACGAATTTAGGAGCCAACGAATGCGACAGTCAGACAGACTGCCCTTCAAGTTTCTCGTTGGATCCAGGAGCGTCTTCGAGCGGGGCGGGAAATCGAGACGGAGTCATATACGCCGAAAACGCCTTCGGGTTAAACGAGTCACTCCGAGACTCGCGGCGTAATGGCGAGCAAACCGGTGGATCGGTCTCGATTTGCTCGAGTGAGTTGGATGTCGACCCAGTAAGTCCGGTCGCCCGTCCGAAACAGGTACCGCGCGGACGCCGTGGAAGTTTTGTGGACCCAATCTTGGATCGGCTCCCAACCGAGTTTCCGTGATTCCTCGGCGTAAAACGTGGCCCAATTCGCCAGTGAAGCTTCGCCGGTGAATCCCATCAAAAACGCACCGGATGACTCGCGAAGTGAAAGTGTTCGACGGGCGTTTGGCGGCAATGGGATCGCAGGGCGTCCGCTTTCCGAACCGCGCGCGGATGACTGAATCGTGAATAGCGTCCAGCGGTCGGCCATTGGCAACGCAATCCCCCAGCAAACCACCCGACGCAACGCGTGTTCCGATGGCTGCTCCGAGACTCGCGTGCCGACAATCATGGTTGTCGGGTATTCGATTCGGTACAGCGCCCAGCCTTCGGGTTCGGATGCGCGAACCGGTTTCGCCGCATCGACAAGCTTCAACAAGCGTGCCTCGGCCGGTGCTGGTGTCGGCAGATTGGACGAAGATGACCGAATGGCCGCTTCGCATCGATCCAGCAACGTGTTGACGGCGGCTTGTGCATCACCCGTAACGACTTCTTTTCCCAGTGAGTACGGGCTGTTTCCGAAATCCAATTGCACTGGGGTTCCATTCGCACCCCAGATCGCGTCCAGCCCGACCAAATCCTGCGCGGTGAGCAATGGATTGGATAACTCCTCAGCCTCGGTGTTCCACCACTGAGACAAATGACCGCCGACGGCGATCAACCCCACGGCAATGATTGTGATCGCCAGAAAGTCCGTCGTGCGACGTCGAATCATCCGACCGACACGAGAAAAGCCGGTATGGGTCTGGTGTGGGACGGTGGGATTGCTTGCGGATTCGGCACTGGGTGCGTCGGGACGGGGGAAGTCGTCAGTCAACTTAGTACCTATCCGTTAATCGAATCATGACTAGGCGAGCGACCGATAAGAATTCATCTTCAGGCGTCGAATGGTTCAAAGTTCCTTACCCACCGTTTTCTATGTGCGCTCCACCGGCCCCG
>JAQBZS010000538.1 GCA_027622115.1 Planctomycetota bacterium
CACTCCAAAGGAGTCCAAAGTGGCGCTGTCCAATTAAGTCACGTGCAGAATCGATTTTCAATTTGTCAAATCTGTCATTTGTCATTTTGATAACCGGTCAATCATCCCAAGCTCACTCTTCAGTTCTTACGGGCATTCAACTGTGACTACATCAACAACTCTCCCAACTGTCGTCCGACGCCGTCTTCCCCAACGCTTGTCCGTTGCCGTGTTGATTGTCGCATTCGGCATAGCCGCGCGGGCCGATGATTCCGACTGGCACAAGGTTCAAGTTCCCGACGTCTGGAAACGCGCCCCCGCCGGCAAGCTGCAATCGGCGTCCGGATTCGCGTGGTATCGCTGCGTCGTCAACGTGCCCGCAGCCTGGAAGGCCGAGAACCTGAGGCTCTTCGTGGAGGCGATCGATGACGCCCGCACGTCGTTTTTCAACGGCACGCGAGTCGGCGCGACAGGAACTTTCCCGCCGACGTTTCGCAGTGGACTCGGCGAAAAAGGTGAATTCCGGATTCCCGCCGACCTCGTGAAAACCGGGCCGAACGTGGTCGCCATCCGAGTCTACTTCAAAGACGGTCGCACGAATTTCAGTGTGGCTCCGCCCGTGTTGCTCAACTCGTCCGCCAAACAGGCGATTCGCATGGAAGGCAATTGGCTGGGTCGCGCGGACGATGATCTTGCGTGGGCCAAGCTGGTCGCGGAATCGAAAGATGTCGAGTACGGCAAAGTCGACAAGGTGGACGACGTCGACGTTTATGTTCGTCGGCGAAAGGGTGACAACGACAAGGTTCCGCCCACGGAAGCCGTCAAACAGTTCCAAGTGGCGGATGATCTTGTCGTGCAATTGGCGGTTGGCGAACCGCACGTTCGACAGCCGTTGTTCATGAACTGGGATGAACGTGGCCGCTTGTGGGTTTTGCAATACTTGCAGTATCCGAATCCCGCCGGTCTCAAGATGGTCAGCCGAGACAAATATTTGCGTTCGGTGTACGACAAGGTTCCCGAGCCTCCGCCGCACGGCGTTCGCGGCGCGGACAAGATCACGATCCACGAAGACACCGACGGCGACGGCTCGTACGACAAGCACAAGACGTTTGTCGATGGGCTCAACATCGCGTCTTCGTTTGCGCGTGGGCGCGGCGGCGTGTGGGTGTTGAACCCGCCGTACCTGTTGTTCTATCCCGACAAAAACAACGACGACGTCCCCGACGGCGATCCGGTCGTGCATCTCCAGGGGTTTGGGATCGAGGACTCGCATTCTGTGGCGAACAGCCTGCGCTGGGGGCCGGACGGTTGGCTGTATGCGGCGCAGGGCAGCACGGTCACGGGCAACATCATTCGAGTCGGCATCGACAAGCTGCCCGTGCATTCGATGGGGCAACTCATTTGGCGGTATCATCCCGAGCAGCGTTTGTACGAAGTCTTCGCGGAAGGCGGCGGCAACACGTTCGGCGTGGAAATCGATTCCGAGGGCCGTGTGTATTCGGGACATAACGGCGGCGACACACGCGGCTTTCAATACGTCCAAGGCGGTTACTTCAAGAAGGGCTTCGGCAAACATGGTGCGTTGTCGAACCCATACACGTTCGGCTACTTCGAAGGCATGGCGCATCACAGCGTGCCGCGATTTACGCACAACTTCGTGATCTACGCCGGAGCGGCGCTGCCGAAGTCGTACTATGGCAAGCTGTTCGGCATCGAGCCGTTGCAGGGCCAGATCGTGCTGAGCGAGGTTATGCCCAACGGCTCGTCCTTCAAAACACGCGACATCACTCGCCCGGTGAAAACCAGCGATCAATGGTTCCGGCCCGTGGATATCAAAGTCGGACCGGACGGCGCGGTGTACTTCGCGGATCTCTACGAGCAACGCATTGATCACAGCAGCCACTACGCGGGACGCATCGATCGAGACAGCGGGCGAATCTATCGCATCATCGCCAAGACCGACGTGGGCAAGAAACGCCGGCCGTTCGACTATTCCACGGCCACCGGTCCCGAGTTGGTGAAGGTCTTATCGCATCCCAACAAGTGGCATCGCCAAGAAGCAGTGCGTGTTCTGGGGGATCGCAAGGAAAAGTCGCTTGTGCCGACCTTGCTGGAGTCGATCAACGACCAGGGTTGGCAAACGGCGATGGAGTCACTCTGGGCTCTGCATGCCGTCGGTGGTCTGACGGACGAACAGGGGCTGCAACTGTTGGAGCATCCTTCGTTTCAGGTTCGCCTGTGGGCGGTGCGATTGCTGTGCGACCGCCAGCAAGTGTCCGCCGAGATCGCGACCAAACTGAGTTCCGTCGCGGCGCAAGAAGCGTACGTGCATGCTCGCAGCCAACTGGCGTGTTCCGCTCGACGATTGCCGGCTGCGCAGGCGTTGCCCATCATACGAGCCCTCCTCGATCACAGCGAAGACGCCGACGACATCTATATGCCGTTGCTGCTGTGGTGGGCTGTCGAAGCCAAGGTCGGTTCCGAACCGGACGCCGTGGTGAAGTTCTTTTCCGATCCTGCGGTGTGGAA
Organism: Planctomycetota bacterium; assembly: GCA_027622115.1. Classification (GTDB taxonomy): domain Bacteria; phylum Planctomycetota; class Planctomycetia; order Planctomycetales; family Planctomycetaceae; genus JAQBZS01. Next base: position 2,509 of record JAQBZS010000538.1, read on the forward strand.
GACCGAGATCGCTCAAAAGCACATTCTTGAGCGATTGATGCGAAGGTTTGCGTTGTCCGGGACGCGTGGTGATCTGTTGCGCTGTGCCGAGTTGTTTGAACTGTCGCCCAGTCCCCAGCACGTCAAGCTGCTGATGTCCGGTTTCGAGCAAGCATTCAAAGGTCGTTCCCTGGCGGATGCACCTGCTCCGCTGCTGGCCGTGTTGGCGAAGACCGGAGCCGGCTCGCTGTCGCTCAAGGTTCGCCAAGGCGACAAGGCAGCCATCGACGAAGCTCTCAAATCCATCACCGACACTAAAGCGGCCACCGCCAAACGGATCGAACTCATTCGCATTTTCGCCGAAGTCCGCAAGCCCGAGTCGATCTCGGTGCTCACCGAATTGGCTGCCGGGAATCAGCCGGTCGACGTTCGCGCCGCGTCACTGACATCGTTGCAATCGTACGACAATCCCGAGATCGCGACCGACGTCATCGCGATGTACGCCAAACTGCCGGTCGACCTGCGAGCCAATGCCGTGACTCTGCTCACCAGTCGCAAGGCGTCGACGCAGGCGTTGTTGAAAGCCGTGGATGCCGGACAAGTCGATCCAGATTCGATCGCCATTGCCGGGGTGCGAAAGATGTTGCTGCACGATGACGAGGACGTCCGCAAGCTGGTGCGCAAACATTGGGGCGATGTGGCCGGTTCGACGACCGAACAAATGCGAAAGAAGATCGAAGGCCTGACGGATGTAATCAGTAAAGCGTCGGGTAATCCATACGTCGGAAAGGTTCTGTATCTGAACTCCTGCGGCAAGTGCCATCGACTGTTTACCGATGGCGGCGAGATCGGCCCCGACCTCACCAGCTTCAAACGCGACGACTTGCAGCGGATGTTGCTCAACGTGGTGAACCCGAACGCCGAGATCCGCGAGGGCTTTGAAAACCACTTGGTCGTTACCGAAGCAGGACGCATCGCCAACGGCTTCCTCGCCGACCAAGACAACCAGGTGGTCGTGTTACGAGGAGCCGACGGACAAAACATCGTCATTCCCCGCGCCGACATCGATGTCATGAAAGCGTTGCCGCAATCGGTCATGCCGGAGGGCTTGCTCGACAAGCTCACGGATCAGCAAGTCCGCGATTTGTTCGCCTACTTGCGAGCATCGCAACCGTTGCCTTGAGATCTGGGAACTAAGGCTAAGAACGCGAACAGAATCAACGTCCCAAATCGATCAGTAGATAAGTAGGCCGGAAATTTCATGCCAGCTTGACCGGTTCCCGTGGCGATTACGGAAGTTCACCTGATTTGACGAATTCACGGAATTGAGCGGGAGAAAGTGTTAGCTGCCGGTCGTCATTCGTTTCGACAATGTAGACGAGTTGATCTTCGGCCGTTGCAGTGCCGTGCAGGAGTTCGCCGGCTCCGCTGAACGTGGCGGCTTCCCCGCTGGCCAATGCGACGCTGACCCATTCTTGTTCGCCAGTGTCAGCGTTGAATTGAACGATTGTCGAATACTGAAATGCAGCCAGGAACGTCTGTTTGTCGGGTGACCACGAAAGCCCGCGTACGAGTCCATCCCGAGTCGGAATGGTTCGCTCCAAAGAATTCAAATTCCAAATGCGGATGCCGGTTCTGCCGCTGGCGAATCTCGTGCTGTCGTGATTCCACGCGAGAGAACTTTCAGAGCTGGTGGCCTCGGTGAGTGGTGGCAGCGCGGTTCCATCAGCTCGCCACATTTGGAGTGAATTCTGGATCACACCGACAATCCATTTTCCGTCGGGACTCCAAGCTGCGGGCCCAAATGAAATTGAATGAAGTATCGGCCCTTCTTTGCCGGTTGCTCGCCAGATGCGAAGTCCCACGTGACCAACAACAAGCGACTGGTCGTCCGGACTCCAAGATGGCGCGGTTACGACTGCGTTCTGGACTTTTCCGAATTCCCTCGCGATCTGACCATCCGGCGACAGCAAACGCACACGCGATTCTCGCTTCGCCCAATACTGCGAAATGACCGCAATCCAATCTCCACCCGGAGCCCATGCGACCAGACCCTGCCTGAAGATCGTCGGCGGCGGGAATCGGCGTCGTTGGATCATCCAGACTCCAAATCCAGATCGCCCCACCTTCGATTTCGCGGCCGATGTATCCTGGATATGACCCCCCGGCAACGACCTTGCTGCCATCCGGGCTCCACGAGATCGACTTCGCCGCATGACGGTTGCCCGTGAGTTGAAGTTCCGCGGAGCCATCGGCATTCCACACTCGCACCGATCCGTTGTCCTCGGTTGTCGCGAACTGCGTACCTAATCGGTTCCAAGCGACGGAATTCACACCACCAAGGACGTTCGTTTGCGAGCCAAGCCCGTTGAAGATCGGACCTGGTTTTCCGTCAGGTGTCCAAAGCCGGATCGTGCCGGCGTCAATCGGCCCGTAAGTCGTCGCCAACCAACGGCTATCGGGACTCCACGCCAGCACATTGCCCGGTAAGCTATCGATCACAGCGCGTTCCTCGCCGTCGGGCGTCAGCAGAGTGATCGTTCCGCCAAGATGTCCGGCGACGGCAATCGTCTTCCCATCGGGGCTCCACGACAAAGCCTGGTGATCGCTTCTCTTCACATCAATCGATTTGGCTTCGGTGCCATCGACGTCCAGCAGTTTGAGATACTGTTTGTCGAGCACCGCAATCCGTTGACTGTCTGGTCCCCACGCGATCGTATTCGTCAGACCACCACGGCCGTGCAACAATTCGCCCGGCGTTCCGTCCAGCGTCCACTGTTGGATGTCATTGAAGTGGACGGCCGCGAGCCGGCTTCCATCCGGAGTCCAGGCAAGACTGCTGTAGCCGTTCTCGCTGCCGGGCATTTGCCGACCGGCGGTGCCATCCGGTTTGAAGAGCCGGATGCCGCCGGTCGCGAGAGTCGACGCAATCCATTCGCCATCCGGATGCCAAGCCATCGGCCCGTGTGCTCGCCCGTCGTCATCCGTGAAAAAAGGGCTCACGCTGCCGTCAAGACCACACACCCGCAAGAACGGAGCCACGGCGATTTGCTGGCTATCCGGCGACCACGAAATCCATTGTGCCCGGACAAGGAACAACCGCACCAACTTCCGAGTTACAACGTCGTAGATGCGTGTGTCTCCGAGTGCGGTGCCACAAGCGATGTACTTGC
>JAQBZS010000539.1 GCA_027622115.1 Planctomycetota bacterium
CGGCTCTGCATTCAAAAGCCCACGCTCTGGCGAGCGTGGCTACAAAACGGGAAGTTGTTACTGCACGCGCCCTAAGGCTCACACCCAACGGCCTTATGCTGTCACTCCGCCGAAGCCATCATTCATCCATGATGTCCTTTTCCTTCGCGGACGCAGTGTCGTTGATGCGCTTTTCCGCGTTCTTCGTCAACTCTTGCACCTTGTCCTTAGTTCTGTCTCGATCGTCTTCCGTGAGGATCTTTTCCTTCTGGGAATTGTCCGCATTCTTATTACCGTCTCGGCGAATGTTGCGGATTGCCACGCGAGCCTCTTCCGCCAAATCGTTGACGCGACTGCTCAATTGCTTGCGACGCTCGGTGGAGAGCGGCGGGATGTTCAGCCGGATTAGCTTGCCGTCGGAACTGGGCGACAACCCAAGGTCGCTCGCCTGAATCGCTTTGGCGATGGACTGCAATTGAGTTGCGTCAAACGGGCGTATCACAATCTGCTGCGGTTCCGGAACACTGATGTTGGCGATTTGCTTGAGCGGAGTCGGCGAACCGTAGTAGTCAACTCGCAAGGAATCGACCAAAGCCGGCGTCGCTCGTCCCGTTCGCAGTCCCTGAAGTTGCGTGTGCAGGACACTGGTGGCCTTTTCCATGCGTTCTTCAGCGTCCAGCAGGATTTCGTCTTGGTCCATCGTATGTTCCTCCGCAATGGTTTGCGTCCGGGTTGTTCCATTTCTCGGTGCCGGAAGGCATTCGACCGAGAACCCGCAACATACCACTCCAGCGTTACGACTCGCCACCAATCGTTCGTCAAAGGCAGCGCGGCGACCGCACTTACAGCCTGCAGGACTTGCCCGTATTGACAAATCGCAGCAGCACAGGAAATTTAGGTAAATTGGGAAACATAGGAATTTTACCTGTCCGCTCTTTGATCCGATGTCCGACAAGGCGATTGGAACCGCAACAGCGACTCCCGCAGGTTCCAAGACTCACACACGGGCCAAACTCCAGTGCGAATTCCAGAAAAGGAACTCTGACAAGATTGATGTGCGTACATGGCAGCGGACTCCGTGCATATTCTTGCGGTCGCATGCGACCGGCGAGCAGTCGAGGGTATCAACTCGGCCTATCGTGCGCGCGGGCTTGAGCTGGTGTTGGTCAAGGCCCAAAGCCTTGCCGCCGTTCACGAATACATCGGCACATCGACGCCGGATGTGATCATCGTGGATTCGAACGGCGGTTCCGTTTCCGCATCGATCTCCCAGTCCCGGCTGCCGTTTACGTTGCCGGTGATCATGTTCAGCCAACAGCGGAGATTTGAAGCAATGGCCCAAGCTTATCAGTCCGGCGCCGTCGATTTTGTAGTCACGGAAGAGATGGACGAACTGCATTGGCCCGCAACGGCAGCCCAGGCGATTGAGCGATTTCAGGATCGCCGTTCGGCTGTTTCGATGACCGATCCCAATCGTCGTTTCAACGAAATCGTCGACAAACTGGAAGACATGGTGGCCGTGTATTCGTTGGACGAGCAGACGCAATACATCAATCCCGGCGGGCGGCGAGCCTTGGGAGTCGGTCCGGATGTCAACGTGGGGAGCATGGACTTGTCGGACGTTTTTCCGGAATGGGAACTCGCCACGCTCCGCACGGAGTCGATCCCGAAAGCCATTGACCATGGACTTTGGACGGGCGAAATGACGCTGATTCGGCGTCCGGGCCGGCAGTTTGTGGCGGCGCTCGTGGTGCTTGCCAATCGTAATGGAGGTAACGTCAATTCGATTTCCATCATCGCCCGTGACATTGCCGAACGCCGCAAGTATCGGCAGTTGGCTCGAGAATCCGCGATCGCACGCGAGAAACTGTTGACGATCACACCCCGAGAGAGGCAAGTGTTCGAACTGGTGGTCGCCGGCAAACCGAACAAGACAATTGCCCGCGAATTGTTTCTCAGTGAAAAGACGATTGAGAAGCACCGAGCCAAGGTCAAGTCCAAGCTGAACGTGGCGTCGAATGCCGACCTTGTACGATTGGGTGTGATGGCGGAATTGCCATAGCACCCAAACACAGCAATCGTGCAATCGACCCTGCGACGCGGGGTCGGTGGAGAACGCGCGGGCGTCGTGCGACATCCGGTGCCTCAGACTTCGACGCGTAGTGATTCCAACAGCCGTTTCACTTCCAGGAACGGTTGCGATTCGGGCACGTCTCCGGCCAAACGGAATTCATCCGGTAACTTGCCCAGCAGGTCGCTTTTCAGGCGTCCGACCAGCCAGTTGACTCGCATCGTCATGAACGCCGACCGCAACCGCTGAAACTTGGCCTGCAAGAATCCCAGGCCTTGCCCCGCCGCGCCGCTGACGGCTGCATCCCCCGCGACGGCTACGGCGGCACCTCCGGCCAGGTCGGCGACAACTGGTGCCACGGCGTGGGTCGCCGCGTCCGCCAACATCGGCGCGACGACTTCGCCCGCCGGTCCCCAGCCCAGAGTAAACAACACCACGCTGGCAACCGGACGTGCGGCTGCGGAAATGTTGTTCAACTGTCTGTAAAACGTATACAGCTCAGGACTGCCGATCTGGAACGCCTCCATCTCGCGGTCGACCGTTTGCGACAACTCGGCCTCAAGATCTATCGCTTGCTGTTCTGCCTTGAGTCGTTCGATCAATTCAGACCGAGACTTGCCGGCCAGCAGATGTTCGAGTCTGGGCCGTAGCAATTCACTGCCGGATTCGCTCATCCAAGTCAGCTTGTCGTACACCTCTTCGATGCTCTTGAGCACTGCCGCCCATTCACGCTTGCGATAGTCTTCGAGAGGTGGGAGCGGGTCGCCTTGAATCTGCTTCCGCACGAATCGGAACGGCCACAAGATGCCGTTGCCTACTGTGTCGTACGTGTCCTGAATCTTGCGGGACCAGCCGTCTTGCCGAGTTCTCCACCAATCGCGAACTCGCGTGACCACGATCGAATTCGGCACCGTCGGCCAATCCGTCACCTTGACCACGCCTTCTTCCGAGAGTCGTGACGAAGCCGATTGAAAGTCACGGCTGCGGGATTTGACCTCTTCCAAATACGGCGCAATACCAGTGCGATCATCCACTAATTGCGCCAACGATCCACGCAGCGTGCGAATCTTGATCTCGTCGAAATGCAATTTGGACAAGTCTTCATTAATGGACCGCGCGACGGTCGACGTCGGTTGTTGCGGATCCACGGGCCAAGTCCGTTCAAAAAACTGCAACCGGTTGTTCTCGGCTGCGGTGCGATCGTTCGGCGCGATGTAGACGAATTCCGGCTGCACGCCGGTCTCGCGGGTGAACGTGTTCAACCACAGCGGCCAATACTCGTCGTCCTCGGGGAGTTGGCACTGGTTGAACAACACCAGCACGGCTTTGTCTTCCGCCGCCGCCTTGCGAAAGAATTCCTTCACGGCGGCATCGTTATATTTCTGTTGCGTCAAGATCGCGATCAGCACGTCCGCGCAGCGACGAATCCCATCCGCTCGTTTCCAGTTGATGCGGGCGTCGCTGTCGATGTCTGGTGTATCCAGCACGAGCAGATTCGGTGGCGTGTCCCGACTGGTCCGCCAAAAAATGAGATCCTCGTCTGTCTCTTCCAGGGCCTGATCCGACGAACTCCACTTACGCAAGCGAAAGCCGGGAAAGATGGCATCCAGATTGTGGTGGTCGCTGAATCCCTCGGGAACCAAACACACGGGATGCTTGGTGCCCGACGCCAACGCGCTGGTGGAACTGGCTCGGCAACCCGCGAGATGATTGAACACGACGCTCTTGCCGATGTTCGTGCCGCCGACGACCGCCACCACCAAAAACGCCTGGCTTTCAATCTGCGGCAGCAGTTTCTGTTGCAGCAACTGATACCACTCGCGTTCCGCCAAGGGAGCGAGTTGCAGCAATCCGCAGTTCTGCTCAAGCACCGACACAGCACGGTTGAGCTGGCGAATTGTTTGGACGCAGGATTTGAACGATGACGTCATTTCGCCGCTATCGCTTTCCAAACTTCTTCATCCAGCGCCCGAACATTCCGTCTTCCTTGGCGCTGGTGATTTCATGCAACGTTTTCTTGGCGAGCGAATGTTGCGGATCCAGTTCCAGAATGCGCGTGACTTTGGGTAGCAGAGTTTCTTCGTCGAATTGCCCACTGCGATGGGCTTCCGCGAGTTCGTGCGTGAGAGACTCGATCTCCAGCACTTTACCGCGAACATCCTTGAGCAGCCCCAAAACTTTGCTGTTGCGTTTTTCTTTGGGGACACGACTCAACAGCTTGTGAGCCGCATGAAAGTCCCGCTTCTGCATCATTCGCATCGCATCCCGCACAAGCTCGTTCGCGTTTTCGGGCGTTTCCGACATCTGCTCGATCAGCGGCGCCAACTGAGACGACGCCCATTCGGCGTATTCCGTGAATTCCGAACCCGACTGCATCGCCACGGATTCCAGCACGCGGATCGCTCCTTTGACGTCTCCTTCCTGAAGCAACTCCGCGACGCGGTCTTTCAAGCCGTCCATGGTCATCAATTGGATGTCTTCCAAACCGTCCGGCAAAGGGGCATCGTCGGCTGCGGATTCGGATTCGGTTGCAGTCGATACGTCGATCGACTCGGGTCGGGCCGTGCGATCGGCTTTGGGCGCTGGCCGGGACGCCTTGGCAACGCTTGCGGTTTTCGCTGAGGATTTCTCGGAAGTCTTCTGGGGCTCGGCCTTTTTCGACGACGATCGCGACGGATCTTTTTTGCCTTTGAGCAAAGCGCCAAGATCCAGAGCCACTTCCGACATCGAGCTATATCGGTCGGCGAGATTCTTCTCCAACATCTTCAAGCAGATCGCTTCCAATCGCTTGTTCAACTGCGGGCGCAGGCTGGTCGGTTTGGGTGGTGGATCGGTGGCGATCTTCCGCAACACCACGGTGAGCTTGCCTTGGAATGGAAGCTGGCCGGTCAAGAGTTCAAACAGAATGACACCCAAGCTGTAAATATCCGTCGGCGGCCCAATGAGTTCGGTCTCGCCATCGACCTGCTCCGGCGACATGAACGCCGGCGTGCCCACCAGTTGGCCCGTCCGTGTGATGCGACCGTCTTCGATCGAATTCGTCTGCCGCGCCAGTCCGAAGTCCATGATGATGGGTTCGAGTCGCCGGTCGACCATGATGTTGTCCGGCTTCAAATCCCGATGCACGATGCCCTTGCGATGCGCGTCGAACATGGCCGCCGCAACCTTTCGCACCAATGCGGCCACCTTTCGCTCGGACGCGGGAGCTTTGGGATCGATCAGGTCCGAAAGACGTTTGCCGATCACGTAGGTCATCGAGATGTAATGCGTGTTGTTGATCTCGCCGACATCGTGGACTTGGCAGATATTCGGATGATCCAACGTGGCTGCCAACCGCGCCTCGCGATAGAAACGCTCGATGAAGCCGGGCCTGCCGAGTTCCGATTCCTTGGGAATCTTCAGCGCGACGTCGCGATCCAAGTTCTTGTCGTGGGCCAGATACACCGACCCCATCATTCCTCGACCCAATAGCTTGTCGATCCGGTAACGCCCGAAGTCGGTGCCGACGAAGCTTTCGTCCTCGTCCTCTGTCGGAACGGTCGATCTGGGTGTTGAATCTTCTGCGGCTTGCGAGACTTTTTCCTGCTCCGCGGCGACCGGGT
>JAQBZS010000540.1 GCA_027622115.1 Planctomycetota bacterium
CGATTGCACGTGGACACCACCACGACCTCGGCGTTGGGGAATTGCGAATGCAACTCGCCATACGCGTGGCTCAACTGTTGGTCGGACGAGAACGCGAGTCGTTCGCGCACGGCCAGATCGGCGGTTTGGTAATTGCAATAGACGACTTGCACGTTCACGGAGCGTCCCCCGTGTGTTTCGGGCCGTGAAACGAACTCATCGAGAAGCTGCCTCCGACGAGGATTGGCAATGCCACCATCGTCACCAACAAGAACCCGCAGGCCCACACCGTCAACCACGCCACCTGCTTACCGGCGGACCGCTTCGATCGAGTCAGCCAGGCGAAAAACGCGATCATCCCCACCCAGGCAATGCCGCTCGTCAGCACGATGGGGTCGGTCCAACTGACGCGTTGCGCTTGGGTTTGATTCGTTTGGATGCCCAACAGCACACCCGCCACCAAGCCAATGCTCAACAGTCCCACGGACAAGAACACGCTCCAACGATTCAGGCGGTACAGCTTTTCGAGGCTGGGTAGTTTCAGCCCGGTGAACGATCCTTGGCGATGTTTCAGTCGTCGATGTTGCGTGAGATACATCATGGAAAACGCGAGTCCCAACAACACGCCGCCGATTCCCAGCATCAAGAACGTCGCGTGGGCCATGGCCATGCCGCGGACGGGATCGTTCACCAGCGGATTCGTGCCTTGTTCGGCGATGGTGGACGCCGCGATGAGCGCCAACACCACCGGCAGCAAAAACAAACCCAACCCAAGTTCTCGATCCAACGCGGTCAGCAGCAAGAACACGAGCACCGTGGTCCACGCAAGAACCAGTAGCCAGTCCTTGCTGGAACTCAATAGCGGTGGCAGATTCGATTCTTGGCTCTGCGTCAGTAGAAAGATGGTATGTGCCACGAAACCGGCGGCACCGCAGGCCAACACCGCCCAGCGCAGCATCGAGTTCCGTTTCCACAACTGCGCGAATTCAAACATCGTCGCCACGAGATAGCTGGCGAGAAAGCAGAACAGATTGATGTTTGCCATCGAAGTGGTCCTAAAGATCCAAGGCCAATCCATCATCCCAGCCACGGAGCGGCGACAGCATAAAGCCTGGGCGCTAGCGGCGCTAGCAGCCCGTCGAAAAACACGATTTACGGAAGCCCGACGCTCAAGCAGGGACAAAAAGTCGCGATTCGACATATGTTTGGAAGGTAGCGGCGACATGACGTGGCGCAATGGACTCATGCCGCTGCTGCGCAGCACAGCCAACTCTCACGCCCAAAATACCTGGGATTGGCACCCCAGGCTATCACATGCCGCCGCTACGCGGTTCGAAAACGCGAGAAGCTTGTTTCGGTCTACTGATTCGGGGAATTTGTTTCTGCACGTGTCCGAAGCGTGCAACAATCAACGGACGAAATCACTTTCACCAGCGTCGCGTTTTCGTCTCGGATTGCGATATTACACGTGCCAATCAATCCGGGTGGACACCTTGAGTCAGGCAGAATCATGTCGACAGATTCCGTTCGAGCTGCAAGTTCCGGGGTTTCCATCGCTCGGTTCTTTTCGCTCGTCGCCGGCTTCGGAATGCTGTTCGCCTTCGCGGGCTACCGCTGGATGTTCGCCAATTACACGCTGCTCCCCCGTGTCATTTACGTGACGCTGGCCGTGTTGCTCATCTTGAAGGGATTCGGTCGGCTCGGGTCGACATCCACGCGACGTACTCGAACCACGACCCCTGGTGACGCCGTCGGCAATTCGTTGATGTCGAAAATCCTCGACCACCGATTGGGTCGCTGGCTGAATCACTCCGGGCAGCGAATTTCGCTCACACGCGAAGGCGTGATCTATCTTTTCATGCTGTTGTTCATCGGAGCCGGTGCGAATCTTGGTCGCGAGAACGCGTTGATGTTGGTGTTTTCGCTGATGGCGGGACCGTATGTGCTCAACGGTTGGATCATCTTCAACATGCTGCGCAAGACGACGGTGAGCCGCACGGCGACTCGGCGGGTCATGGCGGGCGAGACGCTGTCGGTGCGAGTGCGACTGACAAACGACAAGTCCTGGATGTCGTCTCGACTCATGGTGGTTCGCGACTCCGTGCAGCATGACCGCGAAGTTCTGGAACCCGCCGTCTTGTTTGTGCGGATTCCGCCGAAGGCATCGCGAGTCGCTGTGTACCAACTACGGCTGATGCATCGCGGTCGCTATCAATTCGGGCCGATGATGGTCAGTTCGAACTTCCCCTTAGGACTCGGCGAACGCGGCTGCATCAGTGACGCACCCCACGAACTACTCGTGCATCCGCGCATCGGTCGCTTGGCACCGAATTGGCGAGGTCATTTCTTCCGAGCCACGGAACTCGTGCATCAGGACTCAACACGGCAAGGCGTGTTCCATGACGAGTTTCACACGCTGCGAGAATATCGCCACGGAGACAACCCGCGCGACATCCATTGGAAGACGTCTGCGCGGCAGCAAGAGTTGGTTGTCCGCGAGTTTCGCCAGACACGCGACCACGAATTGGTCGTCATTCTGGATTTGTGGAGTACGCAGCAGAAATCCATCGACGACGCGCACCTGGAACTCGCCGTCAGTTTTGCGGCCACGGTTTGTGTTGAGCACACACGGAATTGCCGTGACTCGCAAATGAAGTTGGTGGTCATCGGCGAACAGTCGCAAGTGCTTGCCGGCCGCACTGGACCTTCATGTTTGGAGCAGATCTTGGACGGACTGAGCCTGTCGATCGGCCATTCCAAGCGTACCCCCGCCGACGTGATGCAACTCGCCGCCGAGCATGCGTCGGCGACAACACCGATGGTGATCGTCACCACGCGACGTCAACAGCTTTTGGATGCGACGGCGGACCGCGACGGAAACTCAAACGGTGTGCCTGGAAACACAATTCTGATCAACGCGACTCGCGAAGATCTCGGGAATTATTTCGTGATCGAATAGCCGCCATGTCACTCGAACTGATTCTACAACGCAGCATCTACAGCTTGATGTTCGTGGCATGCACCACGCTGGCGGTTGCGGAGGGGACGTTGTCGCCCAGCTGCGCGTCGCCGGTGATCGTGATCTTGGCGTACTTCCTGCATGAACGAACGTCGAAGTTGGCGTTGAATGATTTCGGGGCCGGCATGTGCGGGGTCGCTGGGTTCGGCTTGGCCTTGGCCGAGATCGCAACCGGCGACATCGAGGCCCGTATCCTTTCGGGCGCGCACTTGCTGGCGTACGTCTCGTGGGTCGTGTTGTTCATGCGAAAACGACGCGCCCAGTGGTGGTGGATGGTGGCCATCGCGGTCTTGCAGATCGCCGTCGCGTCCGTGCTCAAGCCCGGTGGCTGGTTTGGACCGGTTCTCGTCATGTTTTCGATGCTGAGTGTCTGGACGCTGTCCGTTTTCTCGCTTTACCGAGCCGAGAAACAGTTTCGTCGCGTGCAGAAATTCGCGGTCGTTGCGGGAGTCGCCGAAACGCAAGCCGATCCCGCATGGTGGTTCTCGTCGGAATCCGCCGCATCTACGGTCGCCGTGAAATCCAGTCATCAAAGTGACGGGGCCGATCAGTCTCCCCAGGTCAGCGAGTCTCGCGGAGTCATTCAGTTGGATCCGAACGAGTCTTGGATCAGCCGCCGTTTCGTAGGCTCGACGCTGGCCAGCGCGATTGGAACGCTTGGCTTGAGTCTGGTGTTGTTCGCCCTCGTGCCGAGAATCGGCTGGCAACGACTCGGCACTCAGTTCATGGATGAACGCGACGAGGGCGTAAAACTCAGCGGGTTCACGGACGAAGTGCGTCTGGGCGACATGGCCAACATCCTGCGAAGCACCGAACCCGTGCTGACCGTTCGAGTGCTCGATTCCGAAACCGGCGAACTCGTTGACGTCCGCGATTTCACGAGAAACTTCGGATATGAAGAGCCATTGTTCCGCGGCACCGTGCTGGGCAGTTATCGCAACGGAACCTGGACCAAGGTCGATCCCGGCGGCGGCATCCGAGCCGCTCGCCGAGCCTATGGGCAGGAACCGCACTACGTCCAAGAATTCACGTTGGAACCGATCGCGGGACGGATTCTGTTCGCTGTGCATCCGCTCAAACATTGCAGCCTGCTGGCGTCGGGTGACGGTGTCGGCATCCATACCACTCGCGGCGTCCTCTTCCAGAATGCGGTCGCGACCGAGCCGACACGCTACCGCGCGATCTCCGACAAGCCGTCGTTCGTGCCGCGCTTCGCTCAGCCGTTTCCGAACGATCGTCTGTCGAAACTTTCCAAGAACCGCTACCAGCGCGTGCCGCGTGGTTTGAACAAACTGGTCGATGAAGCTCGTCGAGTCGTGCGGTTCGACGAGAAACCCAGTCGGCAAGAACGCATCGACCGCTTGCTCAAGTACTTGCGAAACGGCGAGTTTCATTATTCGTTGGAGTTGACGCGATCGAATCTCGGCATTGATCCGGTCGAGGATTTTGTCTTCAACCACAAGACCGGGCACTGCGAGTATTTCGCATCGAGCCTGGCGTTGATGCTGCGAGCCGTCGATGTGCCCGCGAGGCTGGTCAGCGGATTCAAGAGCGGCAACTACGACGAAGACACGAAAACGCTTTCCGTCCAGCAACTTCACGCGCACGCCTGGGTGGAAGCGCTGGTCGAAGCCGACGACCAAGAACACTGGATCGTGTTGGACCCGACGCCCGGCGACGAGCAGTCCGAATTGGCGGAGGCGATTTCGTCCCGCAAGCCCGCAACCTGGGAGTCGTTTTCCTCGTTCATCGCGGGGATGTGGGACGAATACATCCTCAACGTCAATCTGGCCAAACAACGCCGCCTCTTGTTTGACCCCATCCGAGATACGTTTCTCGACATCTGGGACACGATTCAGGAATCCGGAATTGTGATCGGCTTGTATCAACTCGTCCTGAAATTGGTGACGGACCCGGATGCGTGGTTCAGTTGGCAGGGTTGGATCTTAACATTCGTGTTGTTGTTCCTACTCAGCGGCGTTCTCTGGGTGCTGCGGCGGATTTGGCAAACGGCCCGGCAAATGTTCTTTCGGGCTCCGGACCCACTGCGACAGAAACAGCAACTCGTCGAGTTCTATACCCGATTTCGCTCGATCTGCGACCGATTGCACTTGCTTTCCAAATCTGGGCAAACCCCCCGCGAATTCGCGTGCGACGTGCAATCTTCCATGAACAACGTGTTGCTGCGCGCCGGTTTGGATCGCTTCCCCGCATCGATTACGGACACATTCTACGCCGTCCGCTTTGGTCGGCATGACATTGGGCGCGCCCAAATTGTCGAAATTGATCGAAGCCTGAGTGACTTGGAACAATGCCTCGCCGATGATCGATTCGAGCAGTCGACTGAATAAAGATGCCCGGCGTGTCGAGACTCTCGCGGGACAGCGCTCCTTTGGCTGTTGGCTCGACTACAGTTTGCGATTTGTTGTTTTCTTGCGGTGAGCCGTTGGCCGTAAGGCCTCGGGCACAGTTCGGTGCCCGGCCGCTTACGCGTCATGGCTGACGGTTGCGGTCGAACCGCGTCGTTTAACCGCACGCCGTAGGCACGCGCGTTCGAGGAATGAAAACGCGTCTCATCAGTTCTTGTTAGTGTGAGTTTCGACCATTTCGACCGCGAGATGTCCGGATCTTCCGTTTCTGGGTGTAGGACGGG
>JAQBZS010000541.1 GCA_027622115.1 Planctomycetota bacterium
TCTCATAAGTGCGATGAGTGATGCGACTTATGGGAGAAATGCGACATATGTGATTGGCAGGCTGGGCCAATTGGTGATCAAGACGGATTTCAGATTTGGCGGTTTTCCGTTTGGGGTGAATTCCACACCGAGCGCCCACCAAATCTGAAATGCGTAAGCCAGACCCCGATCCCCCCAAATGTGACAACTCGAAGCTAACTCGCTCCTGGAATGTTCACCAATTCGTGCACGACTATTCCGGTGCTGGCTTCCCACGGGCGTTGCGAACGGTCGTAGATCAATTGATGGGGGTCGAGCCCCAAGCAGTGATACAGCGTGGCCTGAATGTCGGCCGGTTCAACAGGTCGCGACGCCGGGAAGGCCGCGTGACGATCCGAGCTGCCGATCACTTGCCCGCCGCGAATTCCGCCGCCCGCCAACAACGCGGACGAACAATCTCCCCAATGGTCTCGTCCGGCGTTGCGGTTGATCCGGGGCGTTCGTCCGAATTCGCCGAAACACATCACCAGCGTGTCGCCCAAGAGACCGCGTTGATCGAGGTCGCCCAATAAGGCGGACAGCGATTGATCGACCATCGGCAGCAGTTCTTGGCGACACGCTTCGAAGTTCTTGCTGTGCGTGTCCCAGCCATCGCAGACCGTCATCTCGTTGAAGTGAATCGAGATCATGGGCACACCCGCTTCGGCCAATCGGCGTGCGAGCAGCATGGATTGCCCGAAGCGATGCCGACCGTATCGATCGCGGACTTTCGCGGGCTCGCCATCCAGTGAAAACACTTCCAGCCGGCCGTGATTCGATGACCCCGTCAGCAGGACCGCCTGCTGCTGGACGTCCTGCATGGTTTGCGTCTCGCCAACCGTCGGCAGCCCGCCGTCCAACAGCGACAGCAGTGAAGCTCGCTGGTCGAATCGATCGGGCGAGACTTGCTGAGGCAAGGACAGCGCCGGAATCGCATTGCGAGATCCGGGTTCACCGTTGACCGAAAGTGGCGAAAATTCCGCTCCGAGAAACCCCGCACTCCCACCTCGCAGTGGATTGCGAGCACGCTTGTATTGACCCTTGGTGCTGCTGCGAATCGCGAGTTCGGGCAATGACACGTAACCGGGCAGCGACGCATTCGACCGCTTGAATTTCGATACGACGGCACCCGTGTGCGGGAAATCGTCGAGCTGCGGCGGTCGGATATCGTTGTCGCGATTCGGAATCGCCGTGTGCCGTCCGGTCAGCGTGTAATAGATCATCGGCGTGTGATTGCTGTTCCGCTGCGTCACGGATCGGACCAACGAATACTTATCCGCCATGCCTGCCAGTTGCGGCAACAATTCACAGATTTGCACACCGGGCAGATTCGTCGAAATCGGTTGAAACGGCCCGCGGATCTCGGACGGAGCGTCGGGCTTGAGATCGAACATGTCCTGATGCGGTGGGCCGCCGAGCAAATACACCAAGATGCACGACTTCGCGCCATCGGTCACATGCTTCGTTTTCGATGTAGGACGCGCGTCGGCGTTGTTCTGCCGCACAAGCGTGGGCAAGGTGAACCCAGCGGCCGCCAACCCGGCTCCGTTGCGAAGGAAGTCGCGCCGCTTGCAGAGCATCCGCCATCGATCGTTGTCGAGAAAGAGCATGGGAGTCTCCGATATTGAGCAGCAAACGTCGCGGGCGGCAGTTTACAAACTTGTGAAATGGACGACCCAGAGCGATCGGACGATAAGAGTTTACCAATCGGCATTGGAAGCGGTTGGAAATACTCCCGACCACGTGATCGTTTTCCAATGACCGGTTGCGGACTCAAGGACTGCTGGTAAACAAAACACCGAATGTGTCAGAATGGCTAGTCCGACAGCATTGCGTTTTTGTCTTTACAGACGAGGAGCCGATATGTTGCATCGCCGTGACGCCATGGTTCGACTTGGCCAATTGGGTTTGGGATCACTCACGTTGCCGGCCCTGCTGGAAACGGAACGTGCTCAAGCGGCGGCCAGACGCGACGCCGTGCTGCGAAAGTCCTCGGGGCGAGCCAAGTCGTGCGTGCTAATTTATCTGTGGGGTGGTCCTCCGCAAATGGACATGTGGGATCCGAACCCCCGTGCCGCCACTGGAATTCGCAGCCATTTCGATCCGATCGACACGGTGGTCCCAGGGATCTCGATCTCCGAAGAAATGCCACTGTTCGCGAAATACACCGACCGCACGGCCATCATTCGTTCGTTCTCGCATCCCAGCAACGAACACGAGGCCTCCGTCTATCGCACGCTGACGGGCGACATCAATCCCGCGTTGCGAGTGCCGCAAAACCACCGCAAACGCAGCGACGCGCCGAATGTTGGGTCGGTGATTTCGGCGTTTTCCAATTCCAAGGGACTCCCGGCGTCGGTGACGATTCCGCGACCGATCGGCCATGAAGGCGTGACCTATTCGGGAACCTACGGCGGCTTTCTGGGTGCGCGCCACGATCCCATGGAGATTGAAGCGGCGGGTGAATCCAAGGCCGGCCCCACGCATTCGATGGAGCTGCGAAAGGAACTTGACCAAACGCGGCTGCTGGCTCGTCGAGGACTTCTGGATGTCATCGAAGACCAGGACCGCCGTTTCGAAGCCGATGCCGAGGGGTTGGGCTACAACGAATTTCGCGAGCAGGCGTTTAGCATGCTGTCGTCACCGGCCGCCAAGGAAGCGTTCGACTTGAGCAAGGTCGACGACCGGACCCGCGACCGCTACGGCCGCAACGAATGGGGCGAGAGCATTCTCATGGCGCGTCGATTGGTCGAGGCGGGCGTGCGGTTGGTCACGATTTCGTGGATGTACATTCAAAAGTCCGGCAACGTGGCCAATATCTGGGACAACCACGGTCCGTTCGAGGGTCTGACCGGATACGGCATGTTGAAAGCGAAATACGGTCTTCCCACGCTGGACTGCGGTTTTGCGGCGTTAATGGACGACTTGACCGGCAGCGGGCTGTTGGACGAGACGCTGATCGCGATGTATGGCGAGTTCGGTCGCACGCCGAAGATCAACAAGAATCAAGGCCGCGACCATTGGGGAGCCGTGCAGTCGGCGGTGCTGGCGGGCGGAGGCATTTCCGGCGGTGAAGTTTACGGCACCACGGATCGAGACTCGGCGTATCCCACCTCGAAGCCAGTGTCTCCGGAAGACATGCTGGCGACGATTTATCATGCACTGGGAATCGCGCCGGAATCGGAGATCGTGGACCCACTCGGCCGCCCGCATCGCGTCGTGAATGGGAATCCGCTGACGTCACTGTTCGGGTGAAATTTCGGGTGAAACGACGCTGCCTGCGGCCGACAACCAACGTAGCTACCGTCGCCAAACCGTGGAGGCGGCGCTGCGAAACCACCGTCTGGCGACGGCGGCTAAGAACGCTCAATCACCATTCAACGTAGCGATTAGACGACAGTTTCAAGGCGGAAAGGCGAATGGCGCGATCGCACCCTGAACGGCCCGGCAACGATCGCGAGACGCCCCCAGGAATCTTCGGCTCGCTCGACATCCGACTCGGGCTGGGCTTGTTGCGTCTCTCGATTGTTGGCCGACCAGCCGATCTCGATGCAGAGGCCGTGATTCATTTCGCGCTGAATCAGGGAATTCGAGTTCTCGATACGGCGGACTCGTATTCGCTCAATGAAAAAGATCTGCATTACGGCGAGCATCTTGTTCGGCAATCGCTCCGGAATTGGGTCGGGGACTCGGAAGAAGTCCGCATCGTCACGAAAGTCGGGATGACTCGACCGGGCGGGAAATGGGTGCCGTGCGGCAGGCCCAAGCATCTTCGTCAATCCGTCGATGGCAGCCTGCAGGCACTGGGTGTCGAACGCTTATTCCTGTTGCTGCTGCATACTCGTGATCCTCGGGTTCCATTCGAAGACACATTGGCCGCATTGGGTGAGTTGCAAGCGAGCGGGAAAGTTCAGCATCTCGGACTGTGCAATGTCTCGCCCGCAGAATTGCGGCAGGCGGAACGGCATTTCCCCGTCGCAGCGGTGCAGAATGAACTCAGCGTGCTGAATCGAAAGTCCGCCGCAGACGGCATGTTGGCGTTGACGCAGCAACTGGGAATTCCGTTCCTCGCACATCGACCGCTCGGCGGATACGCCAAGACGGCTCGCATCGCAAAAGACCCCATCTTGTCCGCGTTGGCGCAACGCCACGGAACCACGCCGCAGGAGCTGGCCCTCGCCGCCGTGCTCGACGCGGTCGACCACGTGATTCCGCTGATCGGAGCCACGCGAATGCAAAGTGTGAGTTCCTGCATTCGCGCGCACGGTATCTGCTTGGATGTGAGTGACCGCACCACGCTTTCGATCCGCCACTCGTTCGAAGCGTCGTCCCCGGAAACGGCTGCGATCTCGCCGAGTGCCGCGTCCAGCAGCGTACGAGTCCTCTCGACCGATGATCATGGACCCTGTGATCAACCCGAGGTAGTTCTGCTGATGGGAGTGCAAGGATCGGGCAAGTCGGAACTTGTGAAGGATTATCTGGCACACGGCTATGCGAGACTCAACCGCGATGAACTCGGCGGCAAGTTGGATGATCTCGTCCCGCGCATGCAGCAATTGTTGGCTGGCGGACAGCGACAAGTCGTCCTGGACAACACGTATCCCACTCGACTCTCGCGAGCACCCGTCGTCATGGCGGCGACGGCATTCGGAGTGCCCGTTCGCTGTCGGCATCTGAACACGCCGATGTCGGAAGCTCGCATCAACGTGGTCTTGCGGATGCTCGCAAAATACGGCATGCCGCTCGGCCCGGATGAAATGAACCTGTTTCGCAAAGCGGACCCCACGTTGCCGCCGCCGATCGCACTCGACCGTTGGGCCGCCGGCTTTGAACCGCCGAGCTTGGATGAGGGCTTCTCGACGGTGGACGAAATCCCGTTTGTGCGGCGAGTCGATCCAACGCACACGGAGCGCGGCCTGCTGCTCGATGTCGATGGGACGTTGCGAACCACGATCAGTGGCGAAATCTATCCTCGACACCCGGACGACGTCGCCCTGCTGCCGGGTCGGCGGGAAATTCTCAGCAGTTGGGTCAAAGCCGGTTATCGCTTGTTTTTCATCTCGAATCAGAGCGGCGTCGCGTCGAGGCGCGTGGCTCACGAGGCCGTGCAGGCGGCCATGTTTCGCACGGCGGAATTGTTGCAGGTTCCGATCACCGAGATCGCGTACTGTCCACATCCGTCGCGGCCCGTGGGCTGTTTTTGCCGCAAGCCGATGCCGGGACTGGGGGTGTATCTGATGCAAAGACATCGCCTTTCGCCCGAGCACTTGATCATGGTCGGCGATATGGAAAGCGATGCTTTGTTTGCTCGCGGGTTGAACATCCAGTTCTGCCACGCCGATGAGTTTTTCAGCAATGACGGTCCCGAAACAGCTTAGTTTGGGGTCTGGCTTACGTACTTCAGATTTGGCGGGTCTTAGTCGCCGGTTTCACCAACAAGGCCCAACCGCCAAATCTGAAAGCCGTAAGCCTGACGCCCAAGTTCCCGACTCGCGCGTTCTTTGAAGTGACGTCGAATCAACCAGATCGCCCGAGACTCGACAGTGCGGACGGGGACCGAGTCCCGTGCTCCGGCGACGTAGGCGAATTGACCTCCTTTCGAGAATCGCGGGAATTGAGGACTTGGGCG
>JAQBZS010000542.1 GCA_027622115.1 Planctomycetota bacterium
TCCAGGACATAGAAAACGGCAGGGTCAGGGACTTTCAATGATCTCGTCGCATCCCCGTCATTCAATTCGGGCATTATTGGCGATGCGGTCGAAACGCGGGAATCGAGAATACCAATTCGGATCCCACCGCCGTCAGAAACGCGAAGAAAAAGAAATCGCGGAGTTCGACCGGATTCACGGCCACGCGTCAAGTCTTGGCATTGGCGAACGGCCAATCGACCGCTTTGTAGGCGGTGTTCAATTCCGGGGTTTGAATCATGGTCCCGTCGTTCGCATTGCTGTGCATGGCTGCATCGAGCACGCCCGTCGTGAGCAACGTGCGTTCGACTGGGTAAGCTGGCCGGCCCGTATGCACCATGTGTTCGCAGGCTTTCAAAAGATACGTGAAGTGGCCGTACGGTTTCTCGTCTTGCAGGCGGAACCAGTTGGCCACCGGTTCCTTTTGGCCTCGCAACTTCACCGCGATCGCGAAGTGCCGAGCCAACCCGTTCGCCATTGCCACGGCCGAACGAAACCCGTCGCGGTGATCGAGCAGAAAGAACGCGCCACTCTTTTCCAGTAGTTGGTCGATGTCACCCTTACCGACACTGGGCGTTGTCGCCAACGCGGCTTTCAGCAACTCGCGCGACCAACGACCGTCACGTTCGGCTTGCGCGATGTTTTTTCCTCGAACCGTCTGCACCGATTTCACGCCCGGCTCGCCACCACGACGGCGTTCAATTACGCACTGCAAAGTTTCAAGGGCATGGAAGCCGTACGACTCCAAGCCGCCATAGCCGACGGCCAGCGCGGCTTCGATCTCGCTCCCGATCGGAATCACCGTCGCGGGTTCTCGCCAAGCCACCGGCAACGACGAACCCGCCATGAATGGAATCTTCAACTCGCGAGTCGTCTGATACATGTGACGTGCGTCGGCCCAGCGGTACGCCAGATGTTTGTCGCTGAAGACCGGTACCGACTTTCCACACCGTCGAAACGTGGCGGCGATCGCGTCAAACAGCCGCCGTCGCGGGTAGAGCTTTTGGCCGGTGCGGGGATCTTTGGGGTAATTGCCGTGTTCGCCCACGCAGATCACGCCCGCGACTTGCACCGCATCGGTTCCGAGCGTGATGGCTTCATCAATGGTCTTGAAGATCGGAAAGCCATGCTTGGCCGATAGGTCGCGGCTCATGTCGTTCTTCGGCACTTGATCGGTGTACATCGACGCCACCGTCAAGTCGGGACCGGGTCCGCCTTTTTGTTCGAAGCCCTCGAGCACTTTGCCGATGATCACGTCCGCATGGGAATTGTTGTGGTATGTCGTCACCACCGCCGCGATGGGGAGTTTCTTGTGAGCATCTTTCTCGGCGGCGAAGCCGATCATGCCGCCCAACGCGGGAGTCAATGCAAGCTGCTTGAGGTATTGACGACGATTCAGCATGACGTGTCCTTTCGACGTTTCGAGACGAACTCAGCGAAGCCGATCCACCGGCAGCGTGGTTTAACTCGTCGTCGCGGATGATTCACGTCAGGCGGCAACTCGCTATGTGAAACCTCCCGGGGACCATCGTCCCGGGACCGCTCGGGACAATGGTCCCAAGCTACACTTGCGTCAGGGATCCGCATCGACCGGAATTGGCGGCAAGAGTTGAACCCCGATCGCCGGCTTTTCCGACTGCCGTTTCGGTTCCGAAGACTGTCCAGCAGCGGCAGGTGCCGTCGCCGGCTCGCCGGATTGGCGTGGGATTCGATCGGCATCGACTGCCTGGAATCGCCGCGGTTCGCTCGACGGTGTCTCGCGATTCGTGAGCTGCACCGCGCCGCCTTTCCAAGTAATACCCGTCAGCTCAAGCTGATCACGACTGCTCACCACGGTGGGCCAAGTGGTGGACGCCGATTTGGACCGCGAAACTTGTTGGCCGTTCACTTTCGAGTCGGCCGGTTGCCGGTCCAACGTCAGCCGAATCACGACATCCTTGGCATAACCAACCGCAACCTCCACATGTTCGAGTTCTCGGTCGCGGCCCAACAGACTGCCGGTGTCGATCACTTGTGAAAAACGCACCTCGTCCAGCCCGTTGCCGCTTTGCACCGTCGGCCGACTGTATTCTCGACCGTCGATCGTGAGCGTGACTTGGGCACGCGCGAGGCTCCAGGCGGTTGATGCCGTGATCAAGACATCGTCTCGACCAAACCTCAACTTCGGCCGGCAGCCGATCGACGCCCGCAAATGATCCCGCACGGCATCGGGGACATCGCCAAGCCCAGACAAGCCCGCCAACAAGATCGGGATCGGCAACCGCCCCAGCATCTCGTGGTCCTCCAGCAGTTTCAGTCTGGCTTCCGAGTTCTTGCTGATGCGGAATAATTCCCACAACGCAACGGTGCTGTGGTCCTGTTCCAAGTCGACGTCGATGTTTCGCAAGATGGCATCCTTCGCTTCGGCAAAGTGCTTGTGATCGGCGAGCACGAAGGCGCACATCAAGTTTGCCTGCCAAACCGTTGACGAATAAACCAACGCCTCGCGCGCCGTCTTTGCCGCGCTCGGTTGACCGAGATGCAACTGAATGGCGGCTCGATTGGCCAAGCCCGCCGCCAACATGTCGTCCTGCCGAAAGAACCCCGTACCCAAATCGGCCAGATGGTTGTACGTCTCGGCGGCCGCGAACAGTTGGCCTTTCGCTTGTTGGGTGCGAGCCAGGTAGTACCAATACGGCGGATAGCACTCCATGAACGGTTGCATTCGCTTGAGGACTCGCAGGCGGACTTCCAGATCGCGTTCCAAAACGGCGGCTTCCAAGCGATCAAGATCCCCGTCGCGGACCAGCCACCGATCGGGGATGTTTTTGCTGCGGGACATCTTCCAAAAGGCATCCAGACACAGCGTGCTTTGTTGATTGATGGCGTTCAGCCGCAACTTGTCGATCTTCCACAGGTCGACGCCGCGTTGCCACACCATGCTGCGATAGTCCCACCAGCTTCCCGCCCCCGTGCGAATCGCGTTGCCGAACTGACCGGACAATGCTTGGCTACCGGCGACAAACGCATTCTGAAAGGCCTGATGACGGAAGATTCGCTTGTGGTGTTGGCGGATCGTGTCGCGTTCCCGTTCGGCAATCTGAGTCTGCGCAATCTCATCCAACACCGACGCGTACAACTTGAGCACAACTTCGTCGGCGATCCCGTTCAGGTTGAGGTTGTTGAGGATCTTGTCCTGTTCCTCGACCAGCACGGGCTTTGTAGGGTTCGAACGGATTCTGTGAAACGAAGCTCGGCAGTAATTGAGCGCGATTGCCGTCGTTCGACTCCGGCTGTCCTCCGCGCGAACGCCGTCGGCATCGAAACCCAAGCCGATTTGAAGCAGCAACAAGGCGCATGGTCCGAGAAGTCTCATGGTTGTCCCGAGCACAAAGAAAGAAGCGCCGCCCACGTCGAGCGGTCCGGTCTTCAATCCTATTCAGCAAACGGAACAACGTCGGGCATGAGCGCATCAATGACTGCCAAACACTCGGAATCGAGGACGCGGAATCGATTGGGTAAACTAAACCGCCCGCGGATTGATCGCGATTCCGCCGCAAACTCGCCCCGGATTGCCGGATCGTTCCACGCCGCAGAAGCCTCGCCCTTCGCGAGGCTTTGCCCAAAAAAACGGGGACTGGCTCCAACATGTGACGCGCCCTCGATCCACGCTGTGATGCAGTTCACCTCGCGAGGCTTTCTCGTTCAGCCCACGCAAGCCTGACGTCGGTCGAATTGCGGCGAACAGATCCCGAACCCGATTCAAGCGTCATCAGTCAGCTTGTGCGTCTTCGAAGCTGGTGAGTTGAACTCGGCGAGAATGGGCTTCGCGAATTGGGGCTTCGAATGTTTCGTCATCGGGGAAGAGATAATTCGCTTGCAGAAACTGCTCATGCAGATTTTCTGCGTCCAGATTCCGGACCTGCCTTGGGCTCTCCACGACTCCAACTGGAAGGATTTGCAGGCTGGGTTTCGCGAATTCCGCACCTTGAGATCGGGATTGCCACGGTGTGTCGCGGGCGATCTTGAACCGTTGGTCTTCGACGGCCGGTCGCATTCTGGAACGGTCGAATGCGACCTGTTGACGACTTTCGTGGTTGGCTGCTTGTGGCTTGAGGTTTCCGGCACCGTTCGACGGTCTGGCACTGCGTGCCGCGTGTTGATGGGAAGTCCGAGATGATTTCGTGTGTCGGCACGCGCATCCGCAGTGACTGGTTTGACAGCCCGTAATCAGCACCGTCGCCAACAGCAGCAGTCCAAGTGATGCCCGCGAAGATGTTCGCCACCAGGGGGACAATTCAAACGAGTTCTGAACGGGAATTGCTCGCATCAACGGACTCCAAACTTCGACCGACTTGAATGGCGGGCACCATCGCCCGTGTTGTTCAGCTGCTGTCTCTTTATCGTCGGATTGACCATCGCACTTTGACTGATCGACACAACCGCTTCAGATTTCGCAACCTGAAACAGGTGATTCGGTGCTCGGCCAGCGTGAGGTTGCGGCAAATTTGGCGGATTACGGGCCGTCTCGGGGTATTTATCCGACGAATCGTGGCCGCGCGAGCGTAATCTCTTCTTTGCACGCGAACTTGGCGGGTTGATCGCCTCGGGCAACGCCGCTAGCTGCCGGTGTCGGCACGAAGATTACCGACAAAACCGGCGGCAGCGCCTTGCCGCTCACACAAACTGCACAACTTTGGGGCCATTGTGGCAACGCCCCAGGGCAACTGTTGAATTTGGGCGTGGCAGTGATATGGTCGTAACCTGTTGCACATTTGTGGGTTATGAAATCAAAGTCGGAACGAAGTCACGAACGAACCATCGAAAATGCGTTTCGGCCTCACGGGGTTTCGTTCTTCATCCAGCCCGGCCCCGACTGTTGGCTAATCGTCTTGTTGTGGTCGGAACGATTTGCGGTTTTCGAGGCAGCACGAAGAAACTCGGTCCTGTTGAGCCCGCTCGCTGCACATACTCAGTCAAGGCAACGGTTCATGTTTGATGAAGTCGCGGAAGTCCAAGCTCTGTTGACCAAAGCGGGTCAAGGGGACGAGGACGCCGTCAATCAACTCTTTTCCCGGTATCGCAGCCGGCTAAAGAAGATGGTGCGGCTTCGCATGAACAGGCGTCTGGCGGGTCGAGTTGATGATTCGGACGTGTTGCAAGATGCGTTTCTTGAAATCTCGAAACATTTGGACGAGTACATCGCGAATCCGCCGCTGCCGTTTTTTCTCTGGTTGAGGAAAATCACCGGGCAGCAATTGATCATGACACATCGGCAACATCTGGGCGCGCGAATGCGAGACGCGGGCCGAGAGGTTTCGATTCATCGAGGTGCGTTGCCGTCGGCGAGCACAGCTTCGCTGGCGGCTCAATTGCTGGGGAAACTGACGTCGCCGTCGCAGGCCGCCATGAAAGCGGAAATGCAGATTCGACTGCAGGAAGCCCTGAACTCGATGGGTGAACTCGACCGCGAAGTGCTCGTCAAACGGCACTTCGAACATTTGACCAATACAGAAGTGGCACAAGAATTGGGTATTCAGGAATCCGCCGCCAGCAAACGATATCTGCGAGCCCTCGAACGGTTGCAGGAGATACTGGTGGACATGAGGCTGATTTCGAATGAGTGACCGGGACCCCGTAG
>JAQBZS010000543.1 GCA_027622115.1 Planctomycetota bacterium
TGGCCACTCCGGAACAAAACCTGCGCAAACACCCAGCCCCGACAATACCAGTTTTTTGAAAGCCCAGGATAACTCGCCGGGTAATGCGATGTCGCCGGGTTCTAAAAATCGATGAATGATCAACGATTGTCGTCGGCGAACAGCGTGTCCATCGCCTTTGCATCTTCGTTGGGTAGGTGACTGTAGCTGGAATGAACCGAACCGGATTGACTCCCGGCTTGCGGTGGCTGCAACGTTTGCGAGGACGCAGCTTGTGGTGGAGCCGGTCCAGGCTGTGGTTCCCGCAAAGGCGCCGGGGCTTGATGCTGAACGGGTGAGTGAATTGTGGTCTCTGCGGACGCATGCGTTTGACTGCTCGCGTGACCGTGATCGTCATGACCGTGCGAATGACCGTCACCGTGACCGCCGCCATGTCCACCACCGCCGTGATCGTCATGACCGCCGCCGGCTGGATGAGCGTGGATCAGCGAGACTCGGAAGGTTTCCACGAAGATCGCCATCAGTGACGGCAAGACCAACAAGGTCATGAACGTTGCCACAATCAAACCGCACATCATGGCGGCGGCGAGTGCTCGGAACATCGGACCGGAAAACAGCAGCGGCACAAGCCCGCCGACGGTCGTCAAAGTCGTTAGCAGAATCGGGACGACTCGCATTTGGGCACCGCGGACCAGACATTCACGAAACGCTTGCTTGGACAGCCCGCTATAGGAACGCTTGCCGGGTTCCGGCAGCCCATCTCCCTTTTGTACGCGTTCTTCGTTGAGCATCTCGATGAATTCGACCAACACAATCCCATCGTTGAGCACGATGCCGTACAGCGACAACAAACCGAGCTGAGCCATGAATCCCATGGGCTCTTCAAAGATGTACAAGCCGACGATTGCACCGGCTGTGGCCAGCGGCAACATCAACAGCACCAACCAGGGCTTGACCACCGAATTGTAGTACAGCACCAGCAGGAAGATGATGCTGGCGGCCGTGATCATCCCGGACATGCCGATCATCGGCATGGTTTCGTTCGTCTTCTCGACTTCGCCACCGATCTCGAAGTGGAATCCCGGCGGCAGCTTCAACTCGGCCAGCTTGGGTTGAATCGACTCCAACAGCACGGGTGTGGCGAGTTCTCCCGGATTGGGGAATGACTGCACTTCACACATGCGATCCATGTTGAATCGCTGAATCCGGGTCGGCTGCCAATCCAAGTTGGTGGCGGTGATTGCATCGAAGGGAATCTTGCCGAGCGAACCTTCGACGAACATCTGGCCGATGGCTCCGAGATCCGAACGCTGCTGTTTGGGCAGCCTGAAGTAGACCGGCACTTGGTGTTTCCCTTCACGGAACGACGTCAAGTATTCGCCGGAAAGATACGAACCCAATGATTGCGCCACGTTGGCGTTGGTGACTCCCGAGCGATTCGCTTGGTTGGCATCGATATCCACTTTGAGTTGGAAACCGGGTTCGCCCCAGGTGTTGGTGACATTCCAAACGCGTCCGGTATCCCGCATGAGGTCTTCGACCTGTCGCGTGACTTCTCGAACTTGGTCCAAATCGGTGAAGCCCGTACTGTGAACTCGCACGGCGATGGGGCTGTCAATGGGTTCGCCCAGGCCGAACGTCCTCGGAACAACTCGCGTCCCCGCGATCTTGGAGACCGACTCGACGCGAATGCGTTCGACGTATTCGTTGACCACGTGGTAGTCCGCGCAACGGACGAGCAGCACGGCGTTGGAAGACGATCGGCCGGGAGCGATGTATCCGCTGTCGATGCGAGGTCCGGCGTCGCCGACAAACGACAACAGATTGAGGATGCTGCTGTGAGTGTTGCCTTCTTCGTCGGTGTGATCCGTATTCATGCTCAGGATCAATTCTTCGACGCGTTTCACCTTTTCGTTGGTCATCGCAATCGGTGTGCCCGGCGGCGTGTAGACCTCGACGACGAATTGATCTCGCGACGCAGCGGGGAAAAACGCACTGCTGACTTTACCGGTGGCCATCATCCAGCCGGCACCCATGAAACACGCCACGCCGAACGCAACCGTTAGGAATTTGAACTTCAAACTGATGCCGCACACCAAAGCATAGGTCTTGGCGAACGTGATCTTGTTCAGCGGGCCTGGCAACAGGATCGGTTTCAGCAATCCCGCCACGAATCCGATGGGGCTGGCTGCCGACGTGTGTCTCAACACCCAGTAGGCCATCACCGTGGTAAAGCTCATGGCGAGCACCCAACTGGCCGCGAGGCAGACGGACACCACCATCGGCAACGAAAACGTGTACTCACCAATCACGCCTTCCAACGCGAACGCCATCGGCAGGAACGACGCAATCGTGGTGCCCGTGGCGATGATCATCGGGAAGGCGATTTGTTTGGAACCTTCCACTGCAGCGTCGAACCGCGAATAACCTTCATGCAACAGGCGATGGACGTTGTCGCAGACTTCAATCGCGTTATCGACCAGCAGTCCCAACGCGATGATCAACGAGCCGATTGAGATTTGCTGCAACTCGATATTCCAAAATCGCATCAAGGCGATTGTCGTCAGCATCACCACCGGGATCGCCGTGGCCATCACTAATGCCATTCGCAGACCGAGCATGAGGAAGGCGACGACCAGCACGATCAGGATCGATTCGATCAAGCTCAATACAAAGCCGTCGACGGTTTCCTTGACCAACGTCGGACGGTCGACGACCACACTGACTTCGATGTCCTCGGGCAAGAATGATGCTTTGGCTCGCGTCAGCAATGTCTTCATGTCCTCACCGAGGTCGACGATGTTGTTGCCGTCCTTCATTTCCACCGAAATCGCCACGGACGACGCTGCCCGCGAGGGTCGCACCGCACCCGGTCGATCGTCCACGGACGTAAATCGAGTGATCATGCCGGGCGGATCCTTGTACCCTCGCACGACTTTCACGCCGAGGTCACTCAGATAAGTGGGCGTGCCACTGGCATCCGTTTGAATCACCAAGTTGCCGATTTGATCGACCGTCCCCAGATTGCCCGACGGGTTGACCTTGATCTGGCTGTCGCTCAAGTCCATTGATCCGCCCGAGGCCACGATATTGCGGGCCTGGAGTCGCTGTTTGACGTCATTCACCGTCACGCCCAGCTGGCTCCAATCGGTGCTGCTCGCTTCCAGAAAGATTGCCTCTTCCTGGGCGCCATGCAGCTTGCAGTCAGCCACCGATCGCAGCTTGCGGATTTCGTCACGCAACCGCTCGGCATAGACTTCCAGTTCGCGGTCGGAGTATTTGTCGTCCCGCGAACGTTTGGGATCGTCGACTTGATAAACGCTCAAGACGAGGACCGCGATATCGCCGATTGTGGAATCGAGAAACGGCGTCGAACAACCTTGATCTGAGGGCACCCGGATTTTCGCGACTTCCGAACGGATTTTGTCCCACGCGGCGGGCACATCGGTCACACTGTTTTCGAGTGTGACTTCTACAATTGAAAGACCGTTTTCACTGGTCGATTTGACTTTCTTGACTTCCTCGATCGCCGTCATCTGTTCTTCGACGGGATAGGTCACCAATTCTTCGACCTTCCTGATGTTCGTCCCCGGCCACTGCGTGATCACGGCGGCTGTACGAAACTCAAAGCTGGGGTCGTAGTTCAACGGCACGGTCTTGTAGACGGCGAAACCCCACAGCGTAAGCAGCGCGGTCCCCACGAAGATGACGGTCCGATTTTTCATTGAGAATTCAGGAATACTCACGGCGATACCTCAATGGTGCTTGCATGTCTTGCTTGTAAGTCTGTCAATACGGCAACGTGAGCCGACCAGGCGCGGTCGGCTCGAGCGTCAATTGGCCGGTCGTCGTTCAAGTCGCTCGATCAGTCCCACCCAACCGGTTCCCTTGCGAAACGGAAAGCCGGGTTCACCGCGTTCGGCACGCAGATGCCTGATGGCGAATCCCTTGGTGCCGAAGCATCGCGGCAGGAATCCATGAATTCTCACGCCTGCAAATCGACCGCTCAGCCTCGTGCGTTCGATCGTCGATTCGTCCGTCTCCGGACGAATGTCGAAATACGCCACTCCGATCGCGTGATCCGACAAGTCAATGCGCACTCGCCAGCCTCCGCCATCGATCGCCACCGGCGGGTACGACGTCTCGTGGACGTGGATGCCATACCGCACCGGCCACAAGTCGTATTCCACTTTACCGTCGTTTCGAACTTGGCGATTCTCGCACCGACCGTGATGCCACCAGTCCCACGGACCGCAGATCGCATCGCGCACTGCGTCCACGGATGCTCGAATTGATGTGGTCGTTTCCGTGAACATTAAGGGCCCGTCAATGAAATAGCGCTGTTGAAACCGTTCACCGTCGAAGAGCGTGATCCAACGTTCGTCGTGGTCAAACACGGCATCGTGAAACACGTGCGTCACCGAGTCACTTCGAAGATGTCGACTTGCGTCTGATCCTGCAGGTAGTGCGTTCCGCTCGTAATCATCTGCACGCCGGGCTTGATGTCGGCACCTTCGATGCGTTGCAGCGGGCCGACATTGGCTTTGACCGACACCGGCACCTTCTTCGCCACCTGTTTGCCGTTGGACTTGTCGACCAAGAACACGAAATACTTGTCGCCTTCGACGCGAATGTATCGCTTGGGGACGTAGATCCCCGGTTTCGGCGCGTTTAGTTCCAATTGGACATCTACGATATCACCCGGCCGCAACATCCAGCGGCGAGTCGTCTTGATGACCTTTCCGCCTGCGAAGGTCTTTGGCACGCCGACCGCCAGCACCATTTTCCATCGGCCTTCGCTCGCGTTCCCGCCATTCAAGGCCGCAGCAATTTCACCCTCGGGAATCAACTCGCGGAATTTGAACAAGCCGAGCAGTTCCTTGCGTTTTTTACCAAGCTTCAACGCCACCCGTTTCGCATCCATCGCCGCGCCGTCCGCGCTGCCCGCTTCGCTACTGACCTGCCACGCAAAGTGTCCGCCGTTCTCGTCGGTTTGGATGCTGCGTTCTTCCACGAACCAAGTGAGTTTGCCGTCAATTTCAAATTGCTGCGGTCGCATGAGTCCGCCAATTTGCGTGGCCTGTTCCGCGTCTTTGGCCTTGGCCGCGCCGCCGAGCCGCCGATTGCGACACAACAGCGTGAGCGTAAACGTGCGCGTGGTGGCGCTGGCCGCCGACGACTTCTGATACACGATGGCCGCAATGGGATCGGGAGATGCCTCGGTATGTACCAGAACTTCGTCATTCGTCTTGATCTGCCGGTCGCGAGCGGCGGAGACCGTGACTTCGATCTTCACCGGATCCAAGGCGATCAATGTGGCCACCGGCGTACCGGCCGCCACGATTGTGCCCGACGTCACGAGTGTCTTGCTGATGCGACCCTCGAACGGAGCGTACAACTCGGTGTCGTCGAGATCGAGCTGAGCTTGATTCACACCTTCCTGCGACTGCACCTTCCGAGCCGCATTGACTTTCAACTCGTTCTCCAGCGTCGTCTTCCTGGCCAGCACCTTCTGGTAGCTCGCCAACGCCGTGCTGTGTGCGGCTTTCGCGTTGTCGACTTCCGACTGAGCAACCGCGTTCGACGCCGCAGCCTTCTCGACGCGATCCAACTGGGACTTGCTCCGCTCAGTCTCGATGCGGGCCGTCTCCAATTCCTG
>JAQBZS010000544.1 GCA_027622115.1 Planctomycetota bacterium
CCTCGAAGGCATTCCGAATCAGCGGTCGTGGAACTTTCGCATGCCGCATGCCGTCGAGCGTTTCGTGCAACCGGCGTTTGCCTTCGTGGAAGTGCCGAAGAAGTACTCGGACCG
Source organism: Planctomycetota bacterium (assembly GCA_027622115.1). Classification (GTDB taxonomy): domain Bacteria; phylum Planctomycetota; class Planctomycetia; order Planctomycetales; family Planctomycetaceae; genus JAQBZS01. The sequence continues at coordinate 115 of JAQBZS010000544.1, forward strand.
CGCCATTCAAGTGGATCGCACGTCGCCGTTTTTGGTCCGAGCGGTCGGATTGATTGACCTGCCCCAGGGCAAACATCGCTTGTTGTTGAGATCCCGCGACGCGGCTCGACTGTATCTCGACGGCAAATTCATCACGCAGAATCCGTTCTTCAATATCAGCGGTACGGCTCACGGGACAATTCGCAATGTCGCCAAGATCACGTCGCCCGGAATTCGCAAACTGCAAACGGGCGACACGGAAAACGTGGTCGAATTCTCCAGCCCTGGAAAGCGGCATAGATTCCGCCTTGAGTTCTTCGTCGGCGGGCAAAAACGCCGGCAGGAACTTGGCGAAACCAGCGTGACCATTGAAACGCCCAGCGGCGAATTCCGCGTACTTGGTCAAAACACCAATGTCGCACTCACGGACGACGGCTGGATCCCCTTCGCCGAAACGTTGCGAGCGAGCATCGCCACCATCAACGCGGAACGCCGTCGAACACTCGCCGCCACAGCGGACGAATACTGGCAGCGACGGCACGACCATGCCCGCAAGGTCCTCGCGAAATCCGCAGTCCCCGGCAAACTTCCGGCTCGCGATTTGGCGATCGATCATTTCATTGCCAAGGCTGCGGGTGACGGTTTCAAGCCGACCGCACCCAGCAGCGATTGGGCATTTCTGCGTCGGGTTACACTGGACGTGATCGGCATCCCGCCCACTCCAGACATGACGGAAGCGTTCTTCGCGGATTCCTCGTCGGACCGCCGCACACGCTACATCGATCGGTTATTGCAGCATCCACGCTGGGCCGACAATTGGATGGGCTATTGGCAAGACGTGTTGGCCGAGAATCCCAACATCGTCAACCCGACACTCAACAACACTGGCCCATTCCGTTGGTGGATTCACGAGTCGTTCATCGACAACAAGCCCTTCGATCGCTTTGCAACCGAATTAATCCGCATGGAAGGCAGCCGGTTCTACGGTGGTCCGGCCGGGTTCAGCGTCGCGTCTCAGAACGACGCACCGCTCGCGGCCAAAGCCCACATCATCGCGCAAGCGTTTCTCGGCGTGCAGATGAAATGTGCTCGCTGCCACGACGCGCCGTTTCACGATGTGGGGCAACGCGATCTCTTCGCCATCGCGGCCATGCTGCATCGCAGTCCCCAAACCGTGCCGAAGACCAGCACCGTGCCGAGCGGCAGTCTTAGCGGACCGGATTCACTCGTGAAGGTCACCATCAAACCCGGCGAAAAAATCGATTCCGTGTGGCCGTTTGAATCCTTGGTGAAACGAGACGTGTTGACCGGCGAATTCGTCCGAGTCGACGACACGCGCGATCGACTCGCGGGGCTCGTGACATCGCCGCACAACAAACGCTTTGCACAAGTCGCCGTCAACCGCTTGTGGAAACGGTATCTCGGCCGAGGTCTGGTTGAACCGGTCGATGACTGGGAGCACGCGGATCCCAAGCAGGCTGAACTCTTGGAATTTTTGGCTCGCGAGTTCGTCTTGGCCGGCTACGACCTGAAACACATGGCGCGGTTGATCTTGAACTCGAACGTTTATCAGCGCGACTACGCGAACGCGCCGCTGCTGGACGGCACGGATTTCGATTTCGCCGGTCCCATTCGACGCCGCATGACGGCCGAGCAAATCGTCGATTCCGTCTTCGCCACGTGCGGCAAGGACTTCAACGCGGGCGTGATGAACATTGATGCCGACGGAGCCCGCAACTTCGACAAGTCACTCAATTTGGGCATGCCGACGCGAGCGTGGCAATTCATGTCGTTGTCGAATGAACGCGACCGACCGAGTCTGTCATTGCCGCTCGCACAAGATTTCGTCTCGACGCTGACCGCCTTCGATTGGCGCGGCTCGCGTCAGAGTCCACGAAGCGATCGCGACGACACGGCTACAGTCTTCCAATCGGCCAGCTTGGCAAACGGGGTCCTAGGCCGCCGCTTCACGCGACTCTCCGAAGACAGCGCGTTCACGGAACTCGCCTGCGAGCAGGTCGGCGCGGAGACATTGGTCGAACGAATTTACGAACGAGTCCTGACCCGCAAACCCACCGACGACGAGCGTGCGTTGTTCGTCGAGTTGCTCACGCCCGGCTTCGCAAAACGGCTGTTGGACGTGGATCCCCGCGACATTCACATCCCGCGACCGCAATCGACGGGTGTGTCTTGGTCCAACCATCTGAGCCCAGAATCGAACCAAGCCCAGATCGATTTGGCTCGAAAAGTCGCCCTCGGCGATCCACCCACAATCCGCCTGGAGGCCGAATGGCGCGAGCGCATGGAAGACATGCTATGGGCGCTGCTCAACTGCCCGGAATTCGTGTACTTGCCGTAAGGATCAGCCGAAGAATAACTGTTGTAGCCGAAGTCGCCATACTTTGGCTTCAATTTGGTGTGCAAGCCAAAGTCTGGCGACTTCGGCTACACCGAACTGCGACAACAATTGATCGACCGGTCGTAAGCAAGGCGAGCGGCTCACCGAAATGCCTGATGAACTGCGCAAACCCGACGCATGTCCCTCGTGCTCCGGCACGGAGATTCGCCTCATTCTGTACGGATTGCCGTCCGATGAAACGCTTCAGCGCGCCCAGCGAGATGAGATTGTCCTTGGCGGCTGCACAATCTGGGATGAGATGCCTGACTGGCGATGCATGACTTGTGCTCACGAATGGTTCGATCCGACGGATCCCGTTCGAATCGAGTGGGACGAGTTCATGGCAGAGAGTGAGCGAGAACACCGGGAAAAAATCAGGAAACATCGCGAAGTATAAGTAGGCAGGAACAAGCCCTATGCAGTTCCGGCAGACCATGCTGGAACTGCACGAACTTGTTCCGGCCTAATTCAGCCTAATTCAGCAAGTCATTCTTGCACGCGTTCTTTGCAGGTCGAAGTTATTCGAAATTGTCATTCCCGACAGGCGGAAGTTGCCGAAGTTTTGCATCACCATTTCGCCCTTTCGGGGCCTCGGATCCGTGTTGCAGGTCTTCGAAAATCGCTGCTATAGTCCCGCCCCCTTCTTCCTGGCTCGCGCTACAGAACACCTCATCCATTCGACGATACAGAATTCGTCGAATCCCAAGGTGCTTCGCCGAATTGCGCACGACGCGCAACACACGCTCGAATTCCCATCGCATACACAGCCATCCACGGCGCTCACTTGCGGCACGTTGATCAAGGAAGACGATACATGCCCACCGCGCGGACCCTCTCTTTGCTGTCTCGATCTTGGTGCCCGGTGACTGCCGTGGCAGGAGTGTGCCTGACGATCGGTCTCGTCGGCTGCGATTCACTCGGCCGTTCGCATGCGGGCAACCCCGTGATGCCCGACGCTCCGCCTCGCAAACAAGCGATGATGGCGCAGAATCAAAAGCCCGGTGTCGAAATCGAACACATCAACGACACGCTCAACCCGGCCGTCGCCAGCGTCGCACCCGGAAGCGTTGTGCCGACCAGCGGGCAGTTTGACGCGCCCGTGGGCTATCTCGCGAACGAGATCGAGGGCAGCCAAGTGATCGCGACCGTCAACGGCCAGCCGATTCTCGCCGACGATGTCTTGGAGAAGTACTCGGTCTTTCTGACCCAGATGCGGAAAAAAGCTTCGCCCGAGGAGTACAAGCAGCAACGTCTGCTCGTCATCAAACGTGATCTCAGCAGCCTGGTGGATCGCAAACTGTTGATCGAGGCACTGCGATCGACGATCAAGCCCGAGCAGTTTGAGAGCGTGACCGAGCAATTGACCGGAATGTGGGAACGCGAGCAGTTGTCGAAGATCAAGCAAAAGTTGGGCGTCAACACGCGGCATGAAGTGGAACTGGCCATGGCGGAAAAAGGCGTGTCGTTGGACCTGATCCGCGACGAATTCATCAACCAAGCCATGGCGATTCAGTTCTTGCAGCAGAAGGCCAAAGGCGGCGGAAAGCCACGTCGCGGCGAGTTACTCGCGTATTACCGGGAACACATCAAGGACTACGAATTCAAAGGTCGCGTCCGCTGGCAACACATCGCGGTTCGATTCGCCCAGCACGGCGACAAAGAAAAAGGCCGCGAAGTCTTTCAACAGGCGGTTGAAGAATTGCGGAAGCAAGTGCCGTTCGAAACGGTTGCCAAGAAGTACTCTGATGCTCCCACCAAGATTGATGGCGGAGTTTGGGGTTGGACTGAACAAGGCAGTTTGGCAAATGCCGAACTTGAAAAGACGGTCTGGTCGATTCCCATCGGCTTGATTGGCGGTCCGATTGAGAACGATCAAGAAATTCAATTGGTCCGCGTCTTGGAACGCACCGAAGCCGGACGGCGACCCTTCAACGAAGTGCAGGACGAGATCGAACAGAAGATCGTCATCAGCCGTCGCCAGAATGCGAGCGACTCCGTGTTGAAGGATCTCAAGTCACGTGCAGAGATCATTACCATCTTTGACGACGTTCCCGGTCGGACGATCGGCGACTTCAAGTGACCGACGACGCGCGGCTTACGATTCAATCCAGCGAGTCATCTCGGCCTGCAACAGCCGTAGGTCGCGGCGACCCTGAATGTTGCTCATCGTGGCAAATCGATCAAGCCGCCAGCGTCGGAGTTGCCAGGCCAGCATGGCTCGCAGTTCCGTTTTGAAGAGTTTCGATCGGCGAACGCGAATCCACAGGTGCGTTGTGGGAATCGCCACGAACAGCACGCCGCAAAACGCAGCCCACGAGGCCAATTCCGTTGCCGTGTGTAGCAACAGGCATGTCCAAAACGATGCCGTGGCACACACCCAAATCGGCAAAACTGCCAAGCGACGCAATCTGGCGTCCGCCTGGATCAGGCGACCGTCGAATTCTCGATGTTCGATTTCGTCTGCATGGCGTGGCGGTGGGCTGTCCGGTTGGCAGCGTTCTTGGAACGACGAGGGCCGCTCGCAAACCAACTCACCCGATCGGCGAGTCACCACGACCGATTCGCCTTCGTCCGGCAGGTAGTTGGCCAAGTATTCCAGCTCTTCGTAGGGACTACCCATCATCGGACAACCTCGCGGAATCGGGCTCGGAAAGCACCAGTGCCTTGGTGCGGCGCGTCAAGACGCGCGACACACCGCAGACATCAATGCACCGAACCTATCCAATGCCGCTCCGAGCATCCACGACGCTTGCGGGGTTATCTCAAGCTTGCTGGGTTGGTTTCAAAACACGCCGTTACCAACGCCACAACCGTCATACGCGGTGTCAAACTTCTCCGGATTGGTAAGGGGTCGGGTGGTTCAAAGCAACTCAGTCCGGCGGCCGGACACATCTTGGTAAGGAACAAATGAATTGCTCGTTCAGTGTGCATTCAGGTGTAAATCAATTTGTTCCTTGGTAGTTCCTGAGCCTACCGGATTCTATGTGCTCTCCGCCGACCCCGCGTCGGTGGAAGCACGACTGACAAGCTACTGGCTTTCATCTCATCAACCGCTCGTGCGAGCGGAAGCGGCGACGGGATGGTTTGAGAAAAATGGGCCGGGCTCTTTAGTAGCTTGTCAGTCGTGGCTTCCACC
>JAQBZS010000545.1 GCA_027622115.1 Planctomycetota bacterium
CGGGCCATGGCATTCATCCGCAAAATCCTCACGCACGAGGATCCGGAAATCTACAAGCTCGGTGCTTGGATCCTCGGGCGGATCGGCGACAAGTACGACATCATGTTGTTGAAGCGGCAACTGCCGCGCTGCCCGGACGAAATCACCAAGGCGTACTTCGAACATTCGCTGGCAGCGCTCGGTGATGCCGACGGACTCAAGGCCCTGGCTAAGAATCTGGTCAGCGAAGACTCCGCAGTGCGGACGTATGCGGCCACGTTTGCCGGTGACGCCCGTGCGACCAACGTAGCCGTCGCCCTAACGAAAATGCTCGACGACCCGCACGCCGATGCGCGGTATCGAGCCGCTCAATCGCTGCTGTTCTTGTCGCGACCGGAGTTGCCCAGCCGCACGGAAATCGTGTCAAACTTGGCTTACGCAGCGAGCGAGAAACACCCGCGATACACCGAGGGCTCGATCCTCGAACTCGCGGACGGGTCGCTGCTGTTTGCCGCGACCGAGTTTCAGAACAGCGGCAGTGATTTTGCCAAGGCGCATATCGTCGGCAAGGTGTCGCAAGACGGCGGTCGAACTTGGAGCCCCTCGCGAATCTTGCAGAAAAATACCGGCGGCCTGAACGTCATGAGTGTCACGCTTCGCCGAGTCGGGCCACGAACGGCACCCGTCGGCATCGCGTTGTTCTATCTGCAAAAGAACAGCTTCAACGACCTGGACATGTTCGTGCGCATGTCTCGCGACGAAGGACGAACGTTTGGCGAACCGACGCTCGTGACTGCGGACGCCGGCTACCACGTCGTGAACAACGACCGCGTCACTCAACTCAAATCCGGTCGGCTGTTGGTCCCGGCGGCTTCGACCGCAGACGTGAAACAAACCAACCACTTCGTGTCGCACTGCTACATTTCGGACGACGTCGGTAAGACGTGGCGGAACGGCAAAGGACTTGTCGATGCACCCAAACGAGGTGCCATGGAGCCCGAAGTGGTGGAACTCTCGGACGGGCGCGTGCTGATGATCGTACGCACGCAACTGGGTTACATCGGCAAGAGCTATTCCCGCGACGGCGGCGAGACGTGGAGCAAGCTGGAGTCGCTGATGGTGCGGGCACCGGAAGCACCGTCGACCCTGCGACGAATCCCATCAACCGGTGAACTCGTGCTGATTTGGAACGACACCTACACCCCAGGGGCTGGACATGGCGGCAAGCGAACGCCGTTGTCGGCAGCGATTTCAGCGGACGACGGCATGACCTGGAAGACGGTCGGCCAATTGGAATCCGATCCGCAAAAGACGTTTGCGTACACGAGCCTGACGTTTGTGGGCGACCGCGCGGTGATGTCGTATTGGGAGAGCCTCAAGAGCGGAAAATACTCGTGCCGGTTTCGATCGATTCCGGTGAGTTGGTTCGGTGACGACCACCAGGCGCCGTGACATTGCGGTCGTAGCTTGGGACCATTGTCCCGAGCGGTCACGGGACAATGGTCCCGTGCTACTGGAAGGTTGGCTCACGAAGTCAGTCGAGACGTTTCCAGTCATACTTCCGCCTGCCGTCGGGGTCCAAGACGAGCAGGCGGTGCTCGGTCAGCTCGAGAATCCGCTCGTCGACGTCCACCCCAAAGATTCTCATGACCCAAGCCACTTTATCCGGGGGCTCGCCGCCGATCAGATGTTTCTTGAACAGGCCGTCCTCGATTTTCCAGTCGATGTTGTAGTACGACGTGGGCACAAACGCCCAGGCCTTGGCACCCGTCAGTTCCACCTTAAGTCGCAGCGTGCCGTCCGGGTTGACGACCATGGTGCGTTTGCCTTCGTGGAAATCTTCCCACGTGCCGACGATGAGCTTCCGGAATTGGGCATCGCGAGCATCCGCTTCGTCGGCCAGTGCGGGCGAAACCGGAGCTGTCGAAACAGTCGCATTGTGATTCATCGCCAGCGGTTGGAAGACGGTCTTCCGGAATCCAACAACCGAGAGGCAGACCACCACTCCAATTGCTGCCACGAGTCGTCGTCTTTGCATGACTTGATCCATCCGTGTTGCTGTCTCGAGTTCATCTGCGAACGTGCGTCAATTGCACGGGTTGCGAGCCAGATGACTTGCCACCACCCTTTCCACCAAGCTCAACCACGCCGTCGACCACTCGAATTGTTTCCAGTTTCGTCGAAGTGTCTTCCGGCGTGATCCTCAATGTCACTTTATCATTTCCGTCTGCCGACGTGCCCCATGCCAAGCTCCAACGGTCCGAGCGATACTTGGCAACGGCATCGCTGACCAACTGCTTGATCGGGACCGGCAACAAGCCCGCGTTGACCCAATCGATCTCAAAATCAATCTCGTTCGGCCGGTTGACCGTCGGTCGGACTTGAAGCGTCACTACACCACTGAGCCCGGATCGTTCGATGCGGAAGCCCAACTGCACGGACTGGTCGACAAAGCGGACTCGCGGTTCCCTGACACCTGGTGGAATCGCGTCCGCGTGGTGCTTTGGCAGTTCTTCGATAATCCAACTATTCACCTGGTTTTGCGTCAGTTCGTGGGTCCACGTGTCGACAAATTCGAGCTGTTCCACCAACTTCTTGGTTTGAGAAACGAGGACTTTGGCTTCGCGCTGACGTTCCGCGGGAGCGAGATCTTCGTTCAAAATGTCCGCGTAGAATTCCGGGACGTGTTGCACCGCCCAGTAAAGTCCACCCAAGGTGGCGGCAATACCGACGATCAATCCGAGAAACGCATAGAGCAACCGTTTTCGAGCCATCTCAAGTCCTCCAGCCCACTCTGGGGCCAATTGCTGTCCGGGTGATCCAGTGCAGCTGATGCGGTCGCATCCGACGACCGAACTCGAAAATCCACGGCTGTCATTCTAGCAGTTAATCCGCCAAGGTCGAAAAAAGCGCGGGAATGTAGGCACGAGCCTTGTCGGGGTCAACGCCGGAGAGGCTGGGGCGAGTGGGGCGTTTGAGGAGCTTGGACTGCGAATTGTGGGGAGTTGATCACGATTTGGCCCAAATTACGATCAACATCAGTCGCATTCGTCTCATAAATCCCATCAAGGTGAAGCCACAACGCAATCAGCCCGTTGTCCGTGGACGTTCAAGCATTTCAGGAATTGAGAACACGATGACAATTGCGTTGATATATTCTGAAACGCGATTTCACAGTCGGCGAGGAAGGGGTCGGGGGTCTTTTTCAGTCGCGCGAAAGCAATTGGCAACCTCAAAACGTGTTCAGCGACATGAAAAAGACTCCCGACCCCTTGGCGAACGCCCCCTAGGCGAACAATCGATCCCTTGAGGAAAAGGTGATGCTCGACTTGAACCCGAACCCACACCACCCACGGCAAGTGTTTCTCGACGGGATGCTCAGCGTGTTTTTGGTCGGCGGCTTGATCGCCGTGTTTTTGTTTGACCAATCCGACAGTTCCGCGAGTGGCGACAATCCAGCGAACGCCGCAAACGCCGGACCAGCACTGTTGGTGGCCACTCCGAAGCCACGGGAATCGGCGATCGTCCTGGACACGCAGCCCATCGACGCCACCCCGCAAGAGACTCGGCAAAGTCAGACGTCTCCACAGCACGAATCCGAAGAAGTGGGTCAAGTCACCGTCGAAGCGCCGGATGAGGACACACTCGCACACAACAACGTCGATACGGTCGCACCAACGACCGACAACGTGGCCGCTCGCGAACTCGTCGCCACGATCGCCATCGAGAAGAAGCTCGAATACACCGAGACGATTCCCACGCCGCTGGTCGATACGCTCAAGGAAAACGAGGTCCCCAAGGTCGAGTTCTTCAAGACCGAAACGGTGGCCAAGTCCGTGGTGTTTCTGGTGGATCGATCCGGCAGCATGAAGGGGCGATCGATACTGCGAACGAAGTTGGCGTTGCTGAAATCCGTGCTCGAAATGAAGCAAGGCCAGAAATTCTACGTCGTGTTTTACAGCGATCACTACCTGCCGATGTTGGGAGCCCGTGATTTCCCCTCCGAGCTGACTGAAGTCTCGCTCTCGATCAAAGGCGACGTCTTCAAATGGTTGAGCGGCCTCAACGTTACCGGTGGTACGTTTCCCGAACCGGCGTTGCAGAAGATCGCCAAAGATCTCAAACCGGATGTGATCTACTTTCTGACCGACGGCAAGTTCCCGCGGATCCAGCAAGAGACGTTCGATTTGCTGCAGGCTGCCGGCTCGGTCGTGCATACGATCGGATTCTTGAACCCCGCCGCCGAAGGTGTCCTCAAGGATGTCTCCGATCGCACCGGTGGGACGTATCGCTTCGTCGGTCCAGATCCCTTGTTGAATCCAGCGGTCGAAACCAGGGCACTGGTGACGGAGATGACTCAGCAGTTGGTGTTTTCCATGCGGGCACCCAATGCCGACTTGCAGGATCTGCGCAAAGCACTGAAGGCGTTTTCCGGCGAGGACTTTGGCCCGCAACGCGGCGAGACTCCCGCCAGTCGAGAAGCAGCGATCGAGCGGTGGACGTCTTGGTGGATCGAAAAGCAATTGCTGCCGGGCTTTCGAGATCTGCCGCAAGAACGACTGGCCGCACAACTCAAGGATCCGCATGCGATTCGTCGGCTCGTCGCGGCGATCGTGATTCGCGAACGCAAGCTGGGATTGATCCCCGAACTGATTGCAACACTGGCCGACGCGGACGAAGACGTCGTGCAAGAAGTCCGCAAGACATTGACCGCATTGGCAGATGGTTTGGACAACGGCCCGAAACGCGGGGCTTCGGCTGCCGAAACGCAGGCGGCGGTTGAGTCCTGGAAGCGGTGGTCGGACACCAACACGATCGTGCAATTGATGATGCAGTCGAATCCGGCAGTCGTGATTGCTCAATTGCGAGACGCCGACGCACAACGCCGCTGGGCGGCCGTGATCGTAATTCGCCAGCGAAAACTCGATGCGGACTCAGAACTGGTCCAGACACTCAATGACGAATCCAATTTCGTGCGGGACGAGGCACATCGCACGTTGGTGCATTTCTCGAGTCAGGATTTGGGTCCGCATGCCGACGATGACGCCGAACGCCTGCGAGCCGTCGCGGCATGGAATCGATGGGTGCGAATGCGTTCGCTGTTACCGATCTTGGCCAGGGTGAGCGAAGACGGCCTGGTTGATGCGCTGAGCCACGACGATGCACTGCATCGATGGGCAGCCCTAAAAACGCTGCGAGATCGAAAGCTCGAAGTGCCTGCCGGTCGGTTGATTCAGCGATTGACCGATACCGAGCCGGCGGTCGTCGGGCAAGCGCACGAAATGTTGGTGGCGATTGCGGACGGGCAGGATTTCGGGCCGACGCTGAATGCGACTCCCGAGGAATTGGCGGTGTCGGTTGAGAAGTGGACGGAGTGGCAGTTCGCCCGTGATGAAAAGAAGGCCAATTCGAAACTGACGCTCGCCAAGAAACTGCTCGACGGTGGCAACCGGCTCGCCGCCAAGAAATGGCTGAAGGACATTGTACGAGAGTATCCCGGCACGCCGTCCGCCGTCGCTGCCGAGCGTCTGCTCGCCGAGTAGACGGCTACGTGAAACGAATGAAGGGAGTAGAAGGTAGCTGTCCAATCTGTGAATTTAGGTCCAAGGCAAGTGTGGCATAGACGATGAACGGACGAAGGCTTG
>JAQBZS010000546.1 GCA_027622115.1 Planctomycetota bacterium
TTGGAAGCCCAAAAGCGAGCTGAAGGTGTGGCGACACCAGGCGGTTCGAAGTAGGGCTTGCCAACTCGGCGAGCGCGTTCGACCCAAAGATTTCAAAGCTCCGTCAAGCCGGAGCACTCCAAATACATCCCATACATCAAGTCATTTAGGAACACATCATGCGACTCGTTTGCTTGAGTGCTCTAGTTTCGATTGTTTTATCCGTGAACGCGATCGCGCAAGAGAAGCCGGCGTCGATCACGGTTTCGCCGCCCAACGTACAATTGACGACCAGTCGGGACCGACAGTCGCTGGTCGTGCAGGCGGTTTACACAAACGGCCTGACCGCCGACATCTCGGAGCAAGCGACCTATACCATCGCGAATGCCGCGCTGGCACGTCGTGATAAGAACACGCTTTTCCCCGTGGCCGATGGTGCGACCGAAATGTCGGTTTCATACATGGGTTTGGAAGTCAAAGTCCCGATCGAAGTGAAGAGTGCCATCGTCGATCGTGCGATTAGCTTCAAGCTGGACGTGATGCCGGTGTTCATGAAAGCCGGTTGCAACACCGGAAGTTGCCACGGAGCCGCTCGTGGCAAGGACGGCTTTCGACTGTCGTTGTTCGGTTTCGACCCGGATGGCGACCATTACCGATTGACCCGCGAGATTCCCGGACGTCGGATCAATCTCGCCATTCCGCAAGACAGTTTGGTCATCGAAAAATCGGTCGGTCGAGTTCCCCATACGGGCGGCGGGCGTTTCGACGCCGATAGCGAACTGAATCAGACGTTGATTCGCTGGTTGGAAGCCGGTGCTCCCGCCGACCAAGGCGAGGTGCCGAAAGTGCAATCCGTCGAAATCTATCCGCAAGGCGCGGTGATGGACGGCGAAGGTACGACGCAGCAACTGACCGTTCGTGCCCAATACTCGGACGGCACAAATCGCGACGTGACTTCGTTGGCCTACTTCATGACCAGCAACGACACGTCGGCCGAAATCACGCAAAAGGGAATCGTCACTGCCGGAGCACGTGGTGAAGCCTTCATCATGGCCCGCTTTGAGACTCACACGGTCGGACAGCGATTCATCGTCCTGCCCAAGGGGCTGAAGTACGAAGATCCGAAAACTCCCGAAAACAACTACGTCGACACGCTCGTTCACAAGAAGCTGAACAAGCTGCGAATCATTCCTTCGGAAGTCTGCACGGACGAAGAATTCCTCCGACGTGCCACGATCGACATCACCGGCAAGCTGCCCCTGCCGACCGAATTTGCTGCGTTCGCTGCGGACAAAGACCCCAAGAAACGCGAGAAGCTGGTCGACGAACTCCTGAACCGCAAAGAGTTCGTGGAACTGTGGGTCATGAAATGGGCCGAGTTGCTACAGATTCGCACGGTCAACAACCGTGTCAGCTACAAGGCCATGCTGCGTTACTACAACTGGTTGCAGGAAAAAGTCGCGACAAACACCTCGATGGACGTGATGGTGCAGGAACTCCTCGGTGCCAAGGGCGGCGTCTTTGCATCACCCGCCACGAACTATTACCAGAACGAAACGGAAACGCTCAAAGTCTCTGAAAACGTCGCCCAAGTCTTCATGGGTATGCGAATTCAGTGTGCTCAGTGTCACAACCATCCGTTCGACCGTTGGACGATGGACGACTATTACAGCTTCGCCGCGTTCTTCTCGCAGATCGGTCGCAAGGGAGGCGAAGACCCGCGCGAGCAGATCATCTTCAACCGCGGCAGTGGCGAAGTGAATCATCCCATCGGCAACCGCGTGATGACTCCGAAGTTTCTCGGCGGCGAAGTCCCGGACGTGAAAGGCAAGGATCGACGTGAAGTGATGGCCAAGTGGTTGGCATCGGCCGACAACCCCTATTTCGCGACCAACCTGGCCAACATCGTGTGGGCTCACTTTTTCGGCAAAGGCATCATCGACGAAGTCGACGACGTCCGAGCCAGCAACCCACCGTCGAACAGCGAATTGCTGACCGAATTGGGCAGCCGCTTCACCGATTACAAGTACGATTTCAAGAAGTTGGTCCGCGACATTTGCGTGTCTCGAACCTACCAACTCTCGACCAAGACGAACGAGAGCAACGCCACCGATCACCGCAACTTCGCTCACATGGAATTGCGTCGCATGCGAGCGGAAGTGTTGTTGGACTGCATCAATCAGGTATGCGACACGAAGGATAAGTTCCAAGGTCTGCCGACCGGCGCCCGAGCCATCCAAATCGCGGACGGCAACACGAGCACCTACTTCCTGCAGACGTTTGGTCGTGCATCGCGAGAGAGCGTGTGTTCTTGCGAAGTCAAAATGGAACCGAATCTGTCGCAGGCCTTGCACATGCTCAACGGCGGAACCGCGAACGGCAAAATTCTGCAAGGCAATGTCGTGGGCAAGTTGATCGCGGAAAGCAAGACGCCGCAGCAGATCATCGAGCATCTTTACATTGCGTGCTTCAGCCGCAAGCCGACTCAGAAGGAGTCGGATGGGTTATCCGGAATTGTGCAGGCCGAAAAGGAACCGGCCAAACAGAAAGAGATTCTGGAAGACATTATGTGGTCGCTGCTGAACTCGCGCGAGTTTATCTTTAATCATTGATTCGACACGCCCACAACATTCCAGATCCGGGACAGCGAAGCGTCGTTTAACCGTTAGCCGCAGGCGTACGCGTGTTTAAGGCATCGACATACGGCTGATGGTTGAACGAACCAGCGCTGCCCTTGACAGGGCGGAATATAAAAGCAACTCCAATCTTCGGAGAAACCCATGACTCTTCGCTCAGTCGTTCTGCTTGCCGTCGTGACCTGCTTCGTGGTTCCCGCATCCGCGCAAGAAAAAACCACCTATGACGATCACGTCAAGCCGATCTTCCGAGCGAAGTGCTTCGGTTGTCATAACCTCGACAAGAAAGCCGGCGGCCTCGATCTGACCAATTACACTGCGTTGATGGGCGGCGGCGCATCGGGCGAAGTGGTCGAGTCGGGCGATTCCAGCGCGAGCTATTTGTGGAGTCTGGTCAATCACACGGCCGAGCCGTCCATGCCCCCCAAGCAGGAAAAGATGCCGGGACCGGTGCTCGCCACCATCAAGGCCTGGATCGATGGCGGTGCCTTGGAAAGCAAATCCAGCAAGGCCAAGGTCGCGAAGCCCAAGGTGGATCTGACTCTGAAGGGTGTTCCAACCGGCAAGCCCGAGGGACCAGCCGCAATGCCGGTCGGCTTGCCAACGATTCCGGTAACACACACCACTCGCACGACCGCGTTGACCGCGATTGCGACCAGCCCGTGGGCACCTCTTGTCGCGGTCGCCGGTCAAAAGCAAATCGTGTTGTACGACGCATCGACGCTCAAACTCATGGGCATCTTGCCGTTTCCCGAGGGGATTCCGTACGTCTTGAAGTTCAGTCGCAATGGCGAGTTGTTGCTGGCTGCCGGTGGCCGAGGCGCGTACCGCGGCTTGGTGGTGGTTTGGAACGTGCGGACCGGCGAACGACTCTTCGAAGTCGGCGATGAAGTGGACTGCATTCTGGGTGCCGACATCAGTTCCGATCAGTCGCTGATCGCGCTGGGCACCACCAGCAAGATGGTTCGAGTCTATTCCACGGCAACCGGTGAATTGTTGCATTCAATCAAGAAACACAACGACTGGGTTTACGCGGTCGAGTTCAGCCCCGATGGAGTGCTGTTGGCCACGGGTGATCGCGGCAACGGCATGTTCGTCTGGGAAGCACATACGGGCCGTCTTTACCTGACGTTGGACGGACACGGCGCCGCGATCAATGCGGTTTCCTGGCGTGGCGATTCCAACATTCTGGCATCATGCAGCAGTGACAGTTCCATCAAACTTTGGGAGATGGAAAACGGTCGGGCGGTGAAGAGTTGGGGCGCGCACGGCGGAGGTGTGGAATCAGTCGAGTTCACGCGAGATGGGCGACTGGTTTCATGCGGTCGCGACAAAGTCACCAAACTTTGGGACCAAAACGGCGCACAGCAGCGAGCGTTCGAGGCCTTTCCAGACCTCGCTTTGCAAGTGACCCATTGCGACGAAACCAACCGAGTCATCGCCGGAGATTGGAATGGCGAGATCCGAGTTTGGAATGCGGTTGACGGCGTGCGGCTCGGGCAGTTGACCGCCAACCCCGAAGGAGCCGTGGAGCTTCTGAAGAAAGCCCAAGCCACATTGACGACTCGCAGGGCCGCCTACGACCAACTCGCCGTCACCACGCAAGCGGCGAATACGGCGCTCGCGAAGGTGCAGACCGATTTGGCCGCAGCTCAAACTGCGGTCGCCACGGCCAATGCCCAGATCAAGGCCGCGACCGATGCCGGCAACACTTACAAGGCGAACATCACCAAGCTCACGGCCGACGCTGCGGTGGCGACCGCGAAGGTCGCGGAAATCACGGCCATTGTGGCAGTGTTGAAGGAAGCCACGGACAAGGTGCAAGTCGCTGCCGCGAAACTGGCGGCGGACAAGGAATTGGCTGCCGCCGCCGCGCAGGTCAAGGCCAAGCACGAAGCCCAGGTGAAAGCTCTGGCCGATACTCAAAAGATCGCGACGGACACACTCGCGGCAAACGAAGCCGCCAAGACGCAACTTGCCGTGAGCGATGTGCAACTTAAGACCGCGCAGACAGCCCTCGTCGCGGCTCAAAAGCTGGTGACGGATCTGACGCCGACGGTCAAGCCGGCCGAAGCGGCTGCGGCTGCGGCCAAGACGGCGCTGTTGGCGGCCGGCACTTTGTTGAATGCATCCGAAAAGGAAGTTGCCGATCTTCAAGCACAAGTCGCGCTTCAGGAAAAGCAGAAGGTGCTCGCCGAGAAACAAGCGGAACTCGCGAAGACGACCGCCGCTCTGCAAGCCGCAACGACCGCAGCCACGAAAGCCAAGGCGGATGTCGTTGCCGCGAACGCCGCTGCCGTCGAATCGCAAAAGCAGTTGGATGCGGCCATCGCAGCGATTGCTGGATACAAGCAAACAGTGACCACGACGGCTGCCGCACAAACGGCCGCTGCAACTGCAGCAACCGGCGCACAGGCCATCGTGACGCTGCTGACGGAGTCACTCGCGAAGGCGGACGAAGCAGCGAAGAAGCTTCCCGCCGACAAAGAACTGGCCGCCGCAGTGGCGATGCTGAAAGCAACAATCGTCAAGAAGCAAGCGGATCTCGACGCAGCCAAGAAACTGGCGGTTGAAACGACGACCGCCGCGACAGCAGCAACGGCGCAATTAGTTGCCGGCGACAAAACGGTGGTCGAGAAGACCGCCGCCGTGGCAGCCGCCAAGAAGACGGCCACCGATTTGGTTGCCCTAGTCAAACCGACCGACGACAAGGTAGCCGCCGCGAAGGCACTCAACGATGCGGCCGCGGCAGCGGCGGATGTTGTCAAGAAAGAAGTAGACGCGTTGAAGGCCAAGCTCGCTCCGCCAAAGGTCGAAACGGCCAAAGTCGGTTAGTCGTGAATCGGGAGTTTGGGCGAACGGTGCCCATCGAAACACCGCGATTCGTCAGCCTCCGCATTCGGCCGTGGTCTGCTATAAAAAGCTGGCCCTTCAGTTCGCCGTCCTTAGCAACAATTCGTCCGGCACGCTCGTAGGCGGACGAGGCAGGCCACGATGCGGCGACCACTT
>JAQBZS010000547.1 GCA_027622115.1 Planctomycetota bacterium
TGCGAGGGATCAGACCGGAGATGTGATGTGGGCGAAGTCAGGAAACGACGGGATGCCGTGGTATCGAATCGAGGCTCCCGACGTCGGTGACCAGTCGGCCTCGGATGATCAATCAGTCGCAGATGATCGACAGGCGGCAGATGATCTCGACGATTTTGATGCCGCCGCAGGCCAGGACGCCGATGACGGGTCGGCAACCGAGCGTTCGTCCAACATTGCCGTCCTCGAACGTCCGCAGGTAACGACCACACCACAATCAAAGCGACCGCAATCACGGCGAGGCTTTCGTCATGAACTGGTCAGTGCTCTCGCGTGGCTGGCTCACAACGCAGCCGCCGATGTGTGTTCCGGGTCTGCCGCCAGGAACAACGACGCGGCAGAAAGCGACCCCGCCGACGCGGATTCCGTCAACCTGATCGCGTACCTGATCGCCGCTCATCACGGCAAAGTGCGACTCAGCATCCGGAGCATGCCGAACGAGCCTCGTCCGCGGGATCCGTCGAAGAAATTCGCTCGCGGAATCTGGGAAGGTGACGAGATGCCGACCGTCGATCTCGGCAACGGCGAATGCTCTTCGAGTTTCGAGGTTTCGCTGGACCTGATGAGTCTCGGCGAATCCGAGCAGGGCATCAGTTGGCTCGCGCGAACGCTGTCTCTTCGAGACGCTGACAAGCACGGTCCGTTCCGTCTGGCCTTTCTGGAAACCCTGCTCCGCATTGCCGACTGGCGAGGCAGCAGCGAATGGGATGAAAGCCAGTGATGAAGAACGACTGCAGGCACAACTCCCCGCACTACCGAAGGATTTTGATCAATGACAGAACACACACTGGAACTTCACGGCTGCACGCCGGTTCCGCTGGCTGGTTATCTGAAAGCACTTGGTGTGCTGCGGATTGTCAGTGAGCAGATCGATGATGATGCGCGTGGCTGGTGGGAACGCGGCGTTTTTCACCTGCGATCCTCACAGAGTGAAGACGAACTGCTGGCGTTCTTTCTGAACGACTACTCGCCCACACCGATTGTCGGTCCGTGGGGCGCGCGCTCAGGGTTCTATGCGGGGCAATCTGAAAAGTCGGCGAGAGCAGCACTGGAATCAATTGAGTCCACCGTGCTCAAAAGGCTAAAGCCGTTTCGAACAGCCATCAGTGAAACTCGGAAGATTCTTAAGTCGCACGAAATCCTTGAGAAACCCGAACCTGGAAAACCAAAAGACGACTTGATGCGTTTGCTTCGCGCGGAAATGTCGGACTCTCAGCTAGACTGGCTTGACTGTGTCTTCGTCTTACTCGATGACGGAACGGCCTTTCCTCCGATCCTGGGGACCGGAGGGAATGAAGGAAGCGGCAGCTACACGTCGGGGTTTTCGCAAGCAGTTGTCGAAGTCATCGCCGATCGAAAGTGGGATGGCGCATGCTCAACCTCGCTGTTTGACATCGTTCAGCCAGAAACAACATCAAACCAGTCTGCGGGACACTTCTTTCCCGACGCCACAGGAGGCCCGAACGCTGGTTCCGGGTACTTAGGTCGTTCGACACTCAATCCGTGGACTCTATTGTGGTTGATGGAAGGGACTCTCGCGTTCGCATCCAGTTGCAGTAAGCGCGCGGGAACCGATGCCCGAGAGTCAGCAACATTTCCGTTTTCTGTTGATGCCGCTGGAGTCGGATATGGGAGCGCATCACTCGCAGATGAAGCGAGTAGACGTCGAGAACTTTGGCTTCCAATCTGGGAGTCACCCTCGACATACGCGGAACTCTCCCATCTGTTCGCCGAAGGTCGGGCAACACTCGATCGCAGACCTGCAAAAAGTGCAACAGATTTTGCACGAGCGATTTCATCGCTGGGAACCGATCGACGGATAACTGCCTTTGAACGATACGGCTTTCAACTTCGAAATGGTGACCTGTCCAATTTCGCCATCCATCTTGGCCGCCATCGAGCAGGACGTTCTGATCGAGTGAGATTGTTGAGTGATCTCGACCGAAACAGCAATTGGCTTGACCGGTTTCGCCGAGCGGCGACGGGGCAGCACGCTCCGGGGCGAGCCGCTTCTACTCTGCGACGACTGGAGACCGCAGTGCTTGAAGTGTGCCAGCGTCCGGGGCATCAATCAGCTCAGCAGATTTTGATCTCCCTCGGCGAAGCGGAAGCGGCCATCGCAATTTCTCCCAAACTGCGAGAGGCAGACTACCCGGTTCCGCCAGTTCCGCTACTTGACGCCGCATGGCTCAAGGAAGCTTACGATCAGTCGGCCACGACTCATCGAGAGTTTCGACTCGCGGCAGCGCTGGCCAGCCTTGGCTATTCACGAGGCGAGCGGGTTGGACCAGTCAGACGGCACCTGGAACCGATCAATTATGACCGCCTGACCGGTAAGTCGCGCAGGGCCATGTGGGCCGCCCACGCCGACGATCCGTCCATTGTGTGGTCCGGCGGGAACCTGATCCGCAATCTCATCCTCGTGCTCGAACGGCGACTGATCGATGCGGTCAAGGGTGGCAATGAGAAACTGGTGGCACCGTTTGACGGTCGTTGCCCGGCTTTGCCATCAGACATTTTTCACTTCATCGAAGGGAACGTCGATGACAACTTGATCGAATCACTGATGCGAGGCCTCATGCTGATTGACTGGAACGCCGTGAACTGGAGCGACCTTCCGCAGCCAGTCAAACACGAATACACGACGCCATCTGCGGCGTACTGCCTGTTGAAGCTTTGCCTGCTGCCGTGTGCTGTGCCGACAGCCGACGGCGCTGAAATTGACGTCAAGCTGTCGCCGCAGATCGCTCGCCGAGCCGCGACCGGAGATCTGGCCGGCGCGACAGAACTTGCGGCTCGACGCTTGCAGGCGTCTGGTCTGCGGCCGGCGGTTGATGTCATCACAGCACGACGCGAGATCGCTGACCGAACCGCCGCCGCGCTCGTCTTTCCGCTGCGTCACGATCCAAAACGGAAACGCTCATCCGTCACGCTGCTGCGTGATCGAGTCATCCGCAAGGAACAACACGAAGAGTCGGATGAGCCAGCGACAGAAGTGTCGTCTGCGACGTAAGCCAGATCGTACGTGAGCACACACTCTCCAAATCCCTCAAGCCAGAACACCAAACGAACTCACCAACCTGTCAGACTGGAAAGCCTGACGTACTCAATGAAAGGGGCTCTCATGCCTTTGAACTTCAAACCGCTCGAAGACGAACCTCGGCTGCTGATCGAAGTGAAACTGAAACCAGTCCAAGGCTCGCGGTTTCAACCCACCGGATTTCCCGACCTTGGTGCCGCGACATTTCGCGGCTTTGATGATGACGGCGGTCAGGTCGATTGCCTGCTCGTCGAGTCCGCCCAGTCAATGGCCAATCGCCTGGAAGAAGTCTGCTGGGATGAGGGAAACGGTCGTCTTGTTAAGACACTTAGCGGTCTGCCATATGTCCGCTCGACACTGCCTGACGGAGAAGTGACTGACTCAATTCGTGAAGCGCACCGATTGAACTCGCCCTACATCGTGAATTCGGCGGAGTTTGACGCGATCGAAACGGCGATTGGCTTTGAAGCCAACAAGCCGTTCGACCGCAGAATGCTGGCGGCGGCATTGCTGAAGTACGACCCGTCCAGCCTGCTGCACGGCACGTTCCTGGAAAAGGTCGGTGGCGTGGTACGCCTGCCGCGAGTGATTTCGGGATTCGTCGAAGCATCGGGAGTCGAACGTGCTGACAGTGGAGGCGTAAAGGTCGATCGCGTGCAGCCGGGTACGTCTGGAGACAGCACGCCTTATGGAAAAGCGGCCGAAGGTTATGGCAACGTGCCCTATCACCGCACCGAATTCTCTGCCGAGTCCATCACGGCCTACTTTAATCTCGATCTTGCACAACTGAGAGCCTACGGCCTGGGCGGTGCGGCCGAAGCGATGCTGACGGCGCTGTCGCTGTTCAAAATCCGCGAACTGGTTCACAGCGGCCTGCGGCTGCGCACGGCCTGCGACCTCGACGCGGGTGAATTCCAGGTCACACGACCGGACGGATTCGAAATCCCATCCCGAGACGAATTGAAGAACGCTTTGCCCGGTCTCATTGCCGCTTGCCGGGACGAGAAGCTGTTCGCCGATCCCGCGATCACCGAGGTCACCTATTCCAAGGGTAAGAAGAAAAAGGAAAGCAAATGATCGCCATCGAACTACGCTTTCCCACCGGAAAGCTGCACGCCACTCCGTGGGGCAGGCAGGTCAATGAGGGTGCTGTCGAATGGCCACCTTCTCCGTGGCGGATCGTTCGCGCGCTCGCGGCTGTCTGGCACAACAAGTTTCCCGGCACACCGCAGTCAGAGATCGAACCGCTGATTCATGCATTGCTTGATCTGCCCTCGTTCCACTTGCCTCCGGCTGCACAAGGCCACACGCGCCATTACATGCCAATCGCCAATCACAACACGTCGAAGATATTCGACACTTTCGTCGTGTTACCAAGGCTGGAACCTGTGGTCGCCTGCTGGTTCGAGGCGTCTCTTGACGAAAATCAGCGGACGCTGCTCTCGAAGCTGCTGGCAGCGATGAGCTACTTCGGTCGCGCGGAGTCGTGGGTCGATGCTCGACTTCTGGACGAATGGAGTGGCACACCCAACGCCACTCCGTTGAATGGTCACGGGGTTGCCCCCGGTCAGCACCTGGAACGTCTGCTGGCGCCGGACGACGCGGAGACGTTTGCAAACTGGCGAAGCGATGCACTGTCACGGCGAGAAAACGACTTACTGGAGGATGAACGTCGTAAGGCGGAAGCCAAAGGTAAGTCGAGCGATTCCGTGAAACTCTCTCCAGCAGACAGGAAGAAGGCTGCGGCGACTATTCCCGAATCCCTGTTCCAGGCACTGCACGCCGAAACCAATGATCTGCGAAAGGCCGGCTGGAATCGTCCGCCCGGCAGCCGCTGGGTTGAATACGTTCGTCAGGCAAACGCTTTTGATTTGGTCCGACCGGCGTCACGCCATCAAAGCAGTCTTACTACACAGTCCAGACCGACCGTTGCCCGATATGCGATCGCCGGAGCCGTGCTCCCGCTTCTCACTGACGCATTGCGAATCGGAGAACGTGCTCGTCACTTTCTGATGGGATGTTCGAAGAAGATCGAGTCCGCAGAAAACGCAGCATCGGTATTTTCCGGCAAGGACGTTGATGGTTCCCGGCTCGACGCGTCGCACCGGCACGCTCACTACCTGAGCGAAACGCGTGCCGATGGTCGCATCACATTCCTCAACGTTTTTGCGCCAGTGGGATTTACCGACTCCGACGAACAGGCACTATCGCTTCTGACAGGCATGTGGGGTGACGGTGGTCACGACCTGCAGCTTGTCCTGCTGGGAATCGGTCACCCGGAAGACTTTGGCGGACTCGATCTTAAGAAAGGTCAGTCGCAGCAACTCGCTACTTCGAAGACCTGGATTTCTCGCACGCCGTTCGTGCTGACGCGGCACCTGAAGCTCAAGGCGAAAGACCGAGGCGATCCTGCCAGACGCGAGGCCGCAACCGAACGGGAACTCTGCCACGTGGTGCGTCTGGAACTGGCTCGCCGTTCTGAATTCGAAGACCTTGCCGACACAGCCACGATTG
>JAQBZS010000548.1 GCA_027622115.1 Planctomycetota bacterium
GCGGTCGTTCGACGTGGAATTCACCAACAACGGCAAACCGCCAAATCTGAAATTCGTAAGCCTGACCCCAGAACGTGACAAACTCGAACTAAGGCATCACTGCTCGCAGCCCGGCATTCAGTTCTTCGATGAGCAAATCCGGATCTTCCAGTCCAACCGACAAACGAATCAACGCGTCGCAAACTCCATATTCGAGTTTCTCGTCCGGCGACAAGTACTTGTGGGATGTGGATGCGGGGTGACTGATCGTCGTGCGAGCGTCGGCCAGCGTGGGCGAAAACGGAATCGTTGGCACCGCTTTCATGAATTGATTCACTTCGCGCGTGCCGCCGTCGCGCAGCTCGAACGCGATCATGCCTCCAAAGCCGTCCGACAACAGCCGCCGCGCGATATCGTGCGTGCCGTGGCTCTCAAGGCCGGGGTAATAGACGCGTCCGACGGCTGCGTGCGTCGCCAAGAATTCGGCAATCCGACCGGCCGTCTGCGAAACACGTTCCATGCGGAGCGGCAAAGTCCGTAAACCGCGAGCCGCCAGCCAACACTCAAACGGATTCGCGTTGGCGCCAAAACTGATAATCATTTCGGTGGCTTGTTGCAGGATGTCGGCAGGTCCGGCCAACACTCCGAGCATCACGTCGCCGTGACCGTTGAGGTATTTGCTCGCGCTGTGAAACGCCAACCGCGCGCCGTGTTCCAAGGGGCGAAACAAACACGGAGTCGTGAAGGTGTTGTCGACCAAAAGGGCGACGTTTCCGAGCACCGACACCAGGGCAGGAATATCGGTCACTTCCAATAATGGATTCGAAATGCTCTCGACGACGGCCAGCTTGGTGTTGGGCTGGACTGCCGCCGCGAACGCTTCCGGATCGGTCGCATCGACAAACGAAACGCCGACACCGAATCGATCCCGCAACGACTTCATCAATTCGGACGAGCGGCCATACAGCACTCGGGCCGCAACGATGTGGTCTCCGGACGACGCGTGCGCCAGGATGGCGGCCGACATGGCTCCCATCCCCGATCCGGCGACGATCGCGGCCTCGGCACCTTCCATTTCCGCGACGGCCTTGGCAAACGCGGTGTGATTGGGATTGCCCTCGCGGGTATAGACGTAGCCGGGTTCCGAGCCCTCGGACATCCGCGCCAGGTGTTCGAGATCACGGATCTCGAAGGCCGAAGTCTGGAAGATCGGAGACACGCTCGGCGGCGTGGACAGCGAGTCACACTGGCCCGCGCGAACGCAGACGTTGGTTGTTGGTGGATGCACGCGTCATTCCTGCAACGCAAAGTTGTAAGGCCAATGGTACGGACTTCGAAGCTACACCATTGGTCGCCAATTGCAATCAATGGGGTCGGCAGAGTTGTTGATGACTCCGATGAATGCATCGCCGAAATCATCGTCTACAGCCGTGCGTTGCCGATGAGTGAACGACAGGCTATTGAACGGTATTTGGCCGAGAAGTACGGCATCGCGTCCAAGTAGAAGCTATCTGAAAAAGGGGTCTGACCCTCTCCGGCCTCAGTTTTTGCCGGGGTCTAGCGAGGCCTCCAAAGGGTCAGACCCCTTTTTCAGATAGCTTCTAGGCATCACGTTGCGGGCGATCTCTTCGCTGATATAGTCGGTAGGCGGAATTCGTGACGGCTCCGAAAGAATTCGGTTGGCAAAGTTTGTGCCGACCCCTTCGTGGCAGGCTCGCTCCCCGACCGGCAACCGAGAAAGCGGAGAATCCAATGGCGCACATCTGGGTCTTATTGCCTGAACCCACCATGCACGATGTCGAGGATGATGCCGCGCTCGTAATTGGCCGCGGCTCCACATGTCACATTCGCCTCAAGGATGCTCGTGCATCGAAAGCGCATGCCCAAGTTCGCGCGACCGACGAAGGGTTTGTCGTCGAGGATCTCGGCAGTTCCAACGGCACATTCATCGAGGGCCAACGAGTTCGCTCGGCGCGGCTCATTCCTGGAGTCCGTTTCCGAATCGGCGACACAAGTCTCGTGCTCGATGATCGGTTGCTGATCGACGACCTGGATTCCGTGTCGAACAGCTCCTCGGGTGCATCCCAGTGCCACGTCGTCGGTTTGCATTCCGAGTCGAGCCGGTTTGAAACGAACGCCTCCCCTGCGGCCGATTCCACCGAATCGTTGCTGGAGCAGAAACTGCGGCTGATCCAACACGTGGGCGAATTGCTGATTCAGATTGCGCAGCCCGAGCAACTCGCGGAAAAAGTGCTGGAAATCCTCGTGCACGAACTGCGAGCCGACCGTGGTTTCCTGTGCCTATTCGATGAGACTCTGAACGACCATTACCCGCTGGCGTCGCATGGATTGAATCCCGGTGAACCGATGCGAATCAGCCGCACATTGCTGCGTCGCATGCACGAGGAACAATCCGGAGTGTTGCTGCTGAATTATGGCAGCGACGGGGAAATGATCGAGAGCCTCTTGAAGATGTCCGTCGAGTCGACAATGGGGGCTCCGCTCTGGACCGGGAATCGAATCGTCGGCTTTCTATCGCTCGACACCCGAACGTCCGGGCACATGTTCAGTCAATCACACCTGGAATTGTTGATGGCCGTGGCGATGCAAGTCGCGGTCGGCATCGAGTGCGGTCGGCAGGCCCGCAGAGCGGCGAACGAAGAAGCTCAACGCAATTTGCTGTGCCGCTTTCTCAATAATGAAGTCATCAATCAGGTGCTGCACAAATCCAACTCCGCCGCATTCTTGGAACCCGTCGAACGCGAAGTCACGGTCTTGTGCGCCGGCTTGGTCGAGTTCCCAAGTCTTCAACATGTGCTGGAGCCAGCCGAGACCGTCAAGTTCATGCAGGATTATCTGACATCGCTGACGGAAACGATCTATGCGTTCGGCGGCGCGATCGACAAGTACATCGGGACGACGATTGTCGCGATCTTCGGTGCTCCGGTGATGCGGTCCGAGTTCGAACGAGTCGCGGTGCAAGCGGCATTGCAAATCCGGGAATCGATCGGTGATCTAAAAACACCCGTGGAGCAGCAGCTTCGCATTAAGATCGGCATTAGCACGGGAACCGCCATTGTGGGAAATATCGGTTCCACTCAGCGAGTCGAATTCACAACTTTGGGCGACCCCGTGACGATTGCGTCTCAATTGTTGGCCAAGGCTCTGCCCAACGAGATTTGCGTCGATCAAAACACGCTCGACAAAGTCAACGCGTACTTCGCCCACAAGAAGGTGGGCATCGTCGAGCTTCCAGAAACCGGCTCTGAAGTCCACGCATCGGTCATCGTCAGTGAAACCGGCGACGAAGTCGCATAGCCGCGACTCGCGCGGATTATTCACCGTGGAATCCCTTATGCCGGTTTGCTTGCACCGTTGAGTTTTCGCAAGAACACAAATGACTGCCCCGCAGTTTCCGCGATGTAGAATCCCTGGTCCAGCAGGAAATGGAACATCTTGGCACAGCCGACCCCGTCCGCTTTCGACGGCCACCCATAGTTATGGATTTCTGCAAGTATCATGTCGTATGGGCTCACAATCTCCGCGCGAGTGAGTAGTTCCGTTTCAAAGCCCTCCACATCGCAAATCAACACGGATCGACGCCCATTGAGTCCGTCGAGCAGCACGGGTGGGTACACGGCCGCGACTTCCAATTTGGTGGCATGTTGCCCCTTGTCTTCCACCATCTGCGATGCCCAAAAGTCCGAATACTTATAGAAAGTCACGGTCCGTTGATTCGGGTCTGCAACAGCCGCGCCCTGGCGATTGTCGACCTTGAATCCATTCAATTCGCAATTCCTTTCGGCATATGCGTGCAGAACCGGATCCGGCTCAAGTGTGATGACCACTCCGCCGTCGCCAACAATTCGGCGCGAGATCATGGCGGTTACGCCGCACCCGCCGCCGATTTCGACCACGAAATCATTGGGTCGCAAGTACTTCTTAAGAAAATGCCGATCCGCTTGATCGTAATTGCCAGTCATCAGCACGCCGGCCATGTTGTCACTGATGACGCCTTTCGGAAGCGGGATCCGCAATCCGTCGAATTCGACAACGCGACCGCACCTCCACAGCCGGTACTTCAGTCGCACACTTCTCGCAAAGTCAACCATTGGCTTGATCACAAACTCGGTTCCGATTGAAGGACGGAGATGGAGCAGTACGACGTTGGCTCGATGACAACGACCGCTAATATTGTCTTTGATACTTGTAGCCACCGTCGGCCGCGGTAGCATCGTCTAACCGTCAGCCGCAGGCGTACGCGTGCCCAATCTGTCAATACGCGTACACCTGCGGCTGACGGTCAAACGAGTTCCCTAAGTGCTTGAGATTGGATGTTGCGATTCACTCGCTGTCGACGGGAAGGACGCGATGCAGTTGAAAGCTCTAGTGAAATACCCCTGGATCGAGAAATACTGAGACGCTTTGAACTGCGGGTTGAGATCGAGCCATTCACGAAACGCGCGTTGCTGCCCGAGCTGTGGATTCGCACGAAAGACGTACCAATCGGCGAAGATAATAATGGCACCGTCCATGAGTTTATCGGTCAAGAAATTGAGAGCATCACGGGCTGAAGAGTAGAGATCACAGTCGATCATGACGATTGCGGCATTCACGTTCTCGAACTGTTCTTGTCTCTCCGGCTTCAGCAATTCCGAATAAAACCCAGCCACGATGACGACATCGTCCAGATTGACTTTGTGGCGTACCAAGTTGGAGCGAAACAGATGCTCGGTCGCGGCGTAGGCTCCTTCGGCATATTGTTCGTAATAAACGTCAACGCCCTTGGGCTTTGGTAGCCCTTGAAACGAATCAAACGCGTAAAACTTCGTCCGCCACTCTTTGCGATTTCGATTCCGTTCCTCGCTCTTAATACTATGATAGGCCTCAACAAATGTGCGACCGGTAAAAACGCCAAATTCCAAATAATCACCTTCCAACTGCCAAGCCTTGAATCGCGCCGCCGCGTCAACATTTGATAGTTCGGGATGTTTGACGACTTTTCCCAAGAACTCTCGCAATGGACGTAGTCCCCGAGCCAAGTGCGTCCTCAAACGACGTTTCAGCGGAATGCGAGTTTGGGGATTGTGGGTCTCCGATTGCCAATAGATGGACTGACTCATCAAAACAACTTTCTTCGAATTGCCTAAACCGGATTGTTTGAATTGGCACAATTCCACGGTTCACTACGAAGCGAATGTGCGTCAAGGATTGTCTTGGTGATTCGCCGAAGTGGGAGTATCTCGTGTGCCGGATCTGAGTTTCGGCGGGGTTGGACCACTTTTGTCGCCGTGTGACCTGCCCGATCCCGAACTCAATGCACACGCCGGAACATGCCGTTCAAACCACTTACCGTTGTGTTCCGTAACTTTCGGCAAATGCGAGTAAGCCTCGTCCGCCGATCCTGACGCGGCTATGAGAACGGTCAAGGGGGAATACCGCCCGCGTGCAGAGATGACAATGGACTCGCGAGTGGACGCGTCACCCGTATTCTCTGATGGCGTCCTTTACATTGCGTTAGCGAATTACCTGTGGGCTAGCGTGTTGAAAATCTCGGGTTGACACGGGAAATCGTTCAAGCAGGTTTTGAACTCGGAGAGG